>CANQRT010000056.1 GCA_947626325.1 Candidatus Gastranaerophilales bacterium
CAAGCCGAATGACAAGCGGTAGCGAAATGAGGCACTTGCCCGAGAGAAAGAAATTTCAAGACACGAAAGAACAAGTTTCAAGTTTGGCTCAAATATAATAAAAAAACTGCATAATAATTATGCAGTTTTTTATTCATTAATAAACCAGTCAATTAAAGCTTTTTTTTCTTCAAATTTAAAATTATACTTTTTTTCAAAATCTTCATTTGTTAAAAACTTATAACCAATATTATAACTTAAAGGTTTTTGTTCTATTTCTAAGGCTTTAAATTTAATTTCAGAAATTAAATTTTCATCTTTATCCAATACATTAGAATAGTTTAATCCAATATACGCACAAAATGGAATTTTTGAATTTCCGTCTTTAACACTTTCAATAAGCCCAAAAGCCCTGCAAATAATTCCTCTGTAGTCATAAACACTGCATACATCATTTATTAAAAACGGACAGTCATATAAAAATTTATCGCCTTGAAATTTCTTTTTTTTATCAACAGTTTCCTTAATTTTATTTTCTATAATATCTTGAGTTTCTTTATTTAAAGTTAAAAATCCCGATAATAAATATTTAAATTCCATTTTTGAATAAGGAAATTCAGCATTTTTACAACACTTTGCACATCCTTTTTGGCATTTAATATAGGGTTTTTGTTCTTCAAAAAATTTTAAAAGTTTATTATTTATTAATCCTAAATATCTTTCGTAATTTTCAAACATAAAATTATTATTACATAATTTTCCTTCAATTATAATCATGAAGAAATATTAATCTCTAAAATAATTAATTTAAAACCCAAACGTTACATTACTACAAATATAGTAGGATAATGTGGAAAAGTTATAAAAAAGTGGTATAATATAAGTGTAACAGCCCCCGATTAAGGGCAGGCAACTAAGAGCCGACAATAAAGCTAAACAAAACGGCAAAGTCCTTTATCGGGTACAAGTAAAAATCACCTGAGCGCGTACATCAGCGAAAGGGACATAATGGATAAGATACAATTTCACAATGACCTAAGAAGGTTAATTGAAATTTTACCGCCAAAGATTGTAGAAGCACTAAAGCCGTACAATTTAGATGATGCCATTGAATTGGTGCTTGACTTAGGCAGAGTTGGGGAAATACGTTATTCGGACAAAAGGACAGATTTTATCGGCAGTGATATTATCACAGAAGATGACATAATATATATCACATCAAGAATTCAGCCGTTTACAAATGACAACCGCTCGGGGATTGCGGGAACTTTACATAGAATTAGTGCAATAAAAAACAGGCAAGGTAAGGTTGTTGGTCTAACTTGCAGAATAGGTCGTGTAGTAACAGGAACTATTGCTTGTATAAAAGATTTTGTACTTCAAAATAAAAGTATATTATTTTTAGGACGTCCTGGGGTAGGTAAAACAACAAAATTAAGAGAAATATCAAGGCTTGTAGCGGATGATCTTGGTAAAAGAGTTGTAATAGTTGATACTTCAAACGAAATAGCAGGTGACGGCGATACTCCGCACCCTGCAATAGGACGTGCAAGAAGAATGCAGGTTTCTCAGCCTGTATATCAAAAAGATGTTATGATTGAGGCGGTTGAAAACCATACACCCGAAGTTATTGTTGTTGATGAAATAGGTACAGAAGAAGAAGCACAGGCGGCAAGAACCATTGCTGAACGTGGAGTTATGCTTATAGCTACTGCTCATGGTAATACATTAGACAATTTAATTAAAAATCCGACATTATCTGATTTAGTTGGCGGAGTAAGTTCAGTTACATTAGGCGACGATGAAGCTAAACGCAGAGGCTCGCAAAAAACGGTTTTAGAGCGTGAAAAACAGCCTACTTTTGATATTGTTATTGAAATTATTGATAGAAATACGTTAGCTGTTTATAAAAATACGGCGGAAGCTGTCGATTATATACTTAGAGGCTGGCCTATCCGCCCTGAAATAAGAAAAGTTGATCAGGTTTATGACACTCAGCCTAAAGAAGAACAAACAATTGTTCAGGAAAAAATAAAAGAAGAAGAAGAAAATCTTGCAAGTCAAAAATTAAAATTCAGCTTTTCAAGGCAGGAATACGTTAAACAGGTTAAGGATTTTAAAAAGATTTATATTTATGCAGTTTCAAGAACTGTACTTGATAAAGTTTTAGAGCGATTAAATCTTCAGGCAGAAATAACTAGAAATATTGAAGAAGCTGATATTGTAATAGTCCATAAAGCATTTGCAAAAGGCGGAACAAAAATATTAAGCATTGCAAATGACTATAAACTGCCGATATATTATGTAAGGTCAAATTCAATGTCACAGGTTCAAAAGGTAGTAAAAGAAGCATTACATATTACGGATAGTGAAACTTTGCAGGGATATTATGACGATGCAGAACGAGCACTTGATGAAGCAAAAGCAGCAATACAAAAAATCTTAGAGGGCGCAGATAATGTTGAATTGCAGCCTCAAAACCAGCAAATAAGAAAACTTCAGCACGAACTTGTTGAACAGCATAATCTTTCAAGTGAAAGCGTAGGCGAAGGTAATGAACGCCGTTTAAGAATAGTAGGCGGCAGCGACTTTAAAAATGCAGGCTGATTTAAGCTAAACTAATTTTAGTAAATTTTGATATAATTTTTTTATGATACTTAAAGAATTTTCAAAATATCTGCAGGAAAATAAAGATAAAAATTCTGTTAAATTATTAAATGAATGGCTTTTGAAAAAATTAATCAATCCATCATTAAATAAAGTTGACAATATAATAAAAGCTGAACTTTATCTTGCAAAAAACAATAATGATAAAACATTAATAATAGCAAAAAGTGATACAGGCAGAACCTTATTAAATGCCTTATATAATTTTTCAATGAGTTTTGAACAATATAAACTTGCAAAATTTTTGCATGACAAAAAATCAACAGATTTTAAAATTAAAAAAAGCCAATGAAAGAGCATGGTTTCATGCCATTTTTGTATCAAAAATTTACAATATTATAAATGTAATAATTGTAGAAAAGTTGTAGAAAACTTTTTATAAAACTGTTTATAATTTTAATTAATATTTAAAATTTCAAATAATAAAAATTTTTTAAACAAATTTTATACATTAATTGAATTTTTTTTAACAGTTTTTATACAAGTTTATAACTTAATAATAACAATAATAAAAACATATTTTGAACAAAAAATTTAATTACTTATTACTACTTTTATTTTTTTTTATAAAATAAGTAAATAATAATATTATATAAAAATTCAGCGATTTTTTATTTTTCATATATAATATAAAAGTGAAAAAGAAAAATTGAGGAAAAATTATGCTTTTTACAATAGATAAAGATTCTTTATTAAATAAATTAAAAATAGTTGAAAAAGTAACGGCGCAAAGAGGAAATGTTCAACCCGTGCTTGCAAACGTTTTATTTGAAGCAGAAACAAACACTCTCAATTTAACTGCAACAGATTTAGAAATATCAATAAAAGCAAATACAACTGCAGCCGTTAAAAAAGAAGGTAAAATAACACTTCCTGCAAAAAAATTACTTGAAATAGCTGCAAAATTACCAGATAAACCTGTTGAATTTTCATTAAATGAAGATACTAACGTTGTTAGTATTACTTGCGGAAATTCAAAATTTGAAATAATAGGAATTTCTGCTCAAGAATTTCCTAAAATAGAAGATGAAATTCAAGACGGAACTCAAATAGAAATTGAAATGGAACCGTTATTAAAATCAATAAAAAATACAGTATATGCAGCTGCAAATTATGAAAACAGAAATGTAATATCAGGTGTTTTTTGTAATATAAAAGGTACAAAACTTGAAATGGCTGCAACAGACGGTAATAGATTAACAAGAATTATTGAAGCTATAAAAAATAAAGATGAAAAAAATGCTAAAATAGTTATTCCGTCAAAGACATTAAACGAATTTGTAAGAATTTGTACATTTATTTCAGAAGAAAAAGTTTTATTAATAGTAGATAAATCAAGATTAACATTGAAAACAATGAGTTTTTCGATTAATTCAAGGTTAATAGAGGGAGAATATCCTCCTTATGAACAGTTAATACCCAAAACAACTTCAAATACAGCTTCTGTATCAAGAGAAGATTTAATAACTGCGCTTGATAGAGTATCAACTATGGTAAATGATAGAACAAGCATTGTAAAATTTGTATTTGATGATAATAAATTATTATTAAAAGCTGAAACACCTAATTCGGGTACATCAGAAGACGTAATTGATTGTGTATATAAAGGTGATGAACTTGCAATTGCTTTCAATTATAAATATGTATTAGATTCTATAAAAACAATGGAAGCTAAAAATGTAAATATAGGTTTAAATGGAAGCTTATCAGCAACAGTGTTTAAGCCTGATAGTGAAGAAGATTATATTTGTTTAATAATGCCGATACAGTTAAGATAAAAGGTAAAATATGAAAGTCAGTGTAAGAGTTCCTGCGACAACAGCTAATATAGGTCCAGGATTTGATTGTTTAGGAATAGCTTTGCCAATATATAATGAAATTACGGTAGAAGAAACAGTTATGCCTGGCAGTGGTATTGAAATAAATGTAATTGAAGATACACAAAATTATGATTTATTGTCTGTTCCAAAAGATAAAAATAATATAGTTTATAAAGCAATAGAACTTTTATATAACTTTGTAGGTCAGAGTGTAAGTGATATAAAAATAACAATAAAAACTAATATTCCAGTAACTAGAGGACTTGGAAGCAGTGCTTCAGTTATAGTTGGAGGTTTGTTAGCAGCAAATAAACTGCTTGGAAATCCTGCGGATGATGCGGTTTTACTTTCTATAGCGTCAGAAGTTGAGGGACATCCTGATAATGTTGCTCCTGCAATGTTTGGCGGATTTTGCTTATCTTCTATGGAAGATGACGGAAGTGTTATTTATTCAAAAATAACTTGGCCAGAGGATTGGAAATTAACTGTTATAATTCCCGATTATGAACTTGATACTCAAATTGCAAGGTCAATTTTACCAGAGAATGTTCCAATACAAGATGCAATATTTAACGTAAGAAAATGTGCAATGTTAATTGATGCAGTTTATACTCACAATAGCGAATTATTAAAAAAAGCGTTGGAAGATAAAATACATCAATCTTATAGAGCAGGTTTAATAAAAGGTTTTAACGAGTTAAAGGAATTAACAAAAAACAAAGATGATATATTAGGCTGTGTTGTTTCTGGTGCAGGGCCTGCTATTCTTATTATTTCCGAAAATAACGGTTTTGATAAAATTAAAAATGAAGTATTACAAATATTTGATGATTTAAATGTTATGTGTGATATAAGAACTTTAGATGTAGAAAATACAGGCAGTGTAATATTATAAGGAGAGAAAGAATGAAAAAATCAATTAAAGATTTAGGTGACATTAAAGGAAAAAGAGCTCTTGTAAGGGTAGATATAAATGTTCCATTAGATGAAAATAAAAATGTTACTGATGATACAAGAATACAAGCAATATTGCCAACTTTAAACTTTTTAAAAGAAAAAGGTGCAAAAATTGTTTTAATGGCGCACTTAGGCAGACCAAAAGGCGAAAAAAATCCAGAATTTACGCTTGCTCCTGTTGCAAAATATATGTCTAAACTTCTTGGTGAAGAAGTTATGTTTATACCAGATGTTGATGCTGCAGAAGAAATGCTTAAAAATTTAAAAGACGGTCAAATCGCTTTATTAGAAAACATCAGATATTATAAAGAAGAAGAAGCAAAAGATGATGATATGACTTTTGCAAACAAATTAGCAAAACTTGGTGATTTTTATGTAAATGATGCATTTGGTGCAGCACACAGAAATCATACATCAACAGCAAAATTAGCTAGAGTTTTAAAACCAGCGGTATCTGGTTTATTAATGGAAAAAGAAATCAGATGTTTATCACAGGCTCTTGATAACCCAACTCGCCCATTTACAGCAGTAGTTGGCGGTGCTAAAGTTTCTTCTAAAATTGGAGTTTTAGAAAATCTGCTTGATAAAGTTGATAATATGATAATCGGCGGAGGTATGGCTTATACTTTTGTTAAAGCTAACGGTGGTAAAATTGGAAATTCTATTTGTGAAGATGATCAATTAGATGTTGCAAGAGCAATTGAAAAGAAAGCTCAAGAAAAAGGTGTTAAACTTGTAATGGCAACAGATGTTCTTGTTACCAATGATTTTTCTGGCAACGGCGAAAATAAATTCGTTAAAATTAATGAAATTCCAGATGGATTTGAAGGTGTAGATGCAGGTATGGACTCAAGGAAAGCATTTGCTGATGTATTAAAATCATCAAAAACAATTTTAATGAATGGGCCTGTTGGAGCTTTTGAAAATCCTAAATTTGCAGAGGGAACAAAAGCAGTACTTCAAGCTATTGTTGAAGCAACTAAAAATGGTGCAACATCTGTTATCGGCGGCGGAGACAGCGTATCAGCTGCTAAAAAATTCTGCAAAGCAGAAGATTTTACTCACGTATCAACAGGCGGCGGAGCTTCATTAGAATTTATAGAAGGTAAAGTTCTCCCAGGCGTTGCTGCGCTTGATGATAAATAAACTTTTAAATAAACAATAAAAACCTCCTTATTAAGGAGGTTTTTTTTATCAATTTACTAATAAATACAATAAATTATTTAGTCAATGGTATAGTTTCATAGCATTCGCTGCAGCATTTTATTAAACCATATTGTCCTTTTGCAATTGCATTTCTATATATTTTTGCAGCGTTGCTGTTAAATATTTCTTTAATATTGTTATCTAATATATTACCCACAATCATAAAATTATCATAATCAGAACAGCAAAGTGTTACATCTCCATTCCAGTTAATTGATAATTTATCAAATGCTTCCATGCAGTTAGAGCGGTAAACGTGATTTATTTTTTCATGTTCTTGCAGTTTTTTTATTTTAATTTTTTCTTCTTCACTTACTTTCATGGAATTTACATTTAAATGATTTAATTTCGTGAAGCCTATATTATAATAATCACAATATTTTCCTACATCATTTTTAAAATTTTCTATTTGTTCATCAGTTTCATCTGTTAAAGTAGTAGAAATTTGGATATACGGATATTCTAAATCACCGCGCATATTATAAAACATTTTAATAATATTTAAGAGTTTTATATAATCTCCTCCTGCTCTCATTTCATTATAAGTACCTTCATCAGCTCCTTGAAATGAAAACTTAATACTATCTAAATGTATGTCAATTAAACGTTTAATTTGTGCTTCATCCAATAATGAACCATTAGTATTTATATGAATTAAAGCACCTGTTTTTTTTATTTTTTCTAAAATATCAAGATATTCAGGATGTAAAGTGGGTTCTCCCCAGCGAATAAAACGAACAGCGGGAATATTATATTCTTTAACATTTTTAACCAAAGCTTCTACAACTTCATCAGGCATATAGCCTCGCATTCTATGCATTGACTTTGTTCCCGTAGGGCAAAAACGACAATTAAAATTACAGTTATTTGTAAGTTCTACATCTATGTATTGAGGAAGCGCATTTCCCCCCCCCGATAGGAATTTGGCTTCTTTTTCTTTATTTGTACCATTATTAACGTTGTGATAAATCGGTACAAAGGGATTTGTTCTATTTTTCATAAAATACCTCTTTTTACCTATATTAATATAATTAATAAGACATTTCAATGCTTTATTTATAACAAAGCAACAAAAAAACCTCCTTTAATAAGGAGGTTTTTTTATGAATTTAGATATTTCTAAAATTTTTATTAAAATTAATGTCATACAGATTTAAGCAACTTGAATTGAGAAACCAAGTTCTTTTAATATTTTTGCAATTGTATCAAGTCTTGGTATTTTTTCACCATTAAATAAAGTGTATAGATTAGTTCTATCTATATTTACTTTTTTAGCAAAAGATGAAACACTTTCTCTTGCTTTAATAACTTTTTCTAATGATTTAAAAAATTTATTAAAATCGCCATCAGTAACATATTCTGATAAAGAAAGGTTTAAATATTCTTTTTGAAATTCTACATCAAGAAAATGTTTTTCTGAAAGTTCTTCATAAGAAATTGTATTCTTTTTTAGTTTATCAATATTTAATTTCATTTCATTTATTCCTTTCAATTAAATCATGTAAGTATTTTTTAGCCATTTTAATATCTTCCGTTTGAGTGCTTTTATCTCCTTCACATAATAGAATAACTATAATATCATTGGTTTCAGTGAAATAAATTCTATAACCACTTCCAAATGTAAATCGTAATTCGGAAATTTCACTATCTAATTTTTTGTAATCGCCATAATTACCTTCTTCAACTCTTTCAAGTCTTTTTTCAATTCTTGCTTGTGTAGCTTTATCCAGTTTATAAAACCAATCATCATAAGGACATTTTCCATTTGAAATTTTATAGGTAAGAATTTTTTTCATATTATTATTGTAGTCTAAAAACAACACATTGTCAAGAAATATAAAACTTTAAATTTACTTGGGAGGGGTGTGGTAAAAGTATATAGGTTAGATTTGACTACTTTTGCCAAAATTTAAATTTTGTGCAAAATGTTTGGTTTCCCATAACCGAACAACAAAAAACCTCCTTATTAAAGGAGGTTTTTTTATAAGTTTTATATACTATTCTTTAGTATATTCAGCATCAATTACATCATCATCATTTTTATCAGATGTTGTATTTTCATTTTGCTGAGCGCTTTCAGAGTTTGCCTGTGCGCCTTCTTGTTGAACTTGAGAGTATGCTGCTTGAGAAATTGCAAACATTGTTTGCTGCAGTTCTTCTGATAATTTTTTAATTTCATCAGATGATTTATTTTCTTTTAATGCATCTTCAAGAGCTTTCTTTTGTTCTTCAAGTTTTGTTTTATCGTTATCAGCTATTTTGCCCTCAAAATCTTTTACAATTCTTTCTGCTGAGCTGATTAAACCGTTAGCATTATTTCTGATTTCAGCTTCTTCCTTATGTTTTTTATCTTCTTCGGCATTAGCTTCAGCTTCTTTAACCATTCTGTCGATATCTTGTTCTGACAGATTTGAAGAGTTTGTAATTGTAATTTT
>CANQRT010000057.1 GCA_947626325.1 Candidatus Gastranaerophilales bacterium
GTTGATGTTCCGTTAAATTTATCAAAAATATACGAGCTTGCCCTGACTATATCTGATATGTCAAACGTAAAAATATACGAAAAAGCACCGTTAATAGGGCCTGACGCATTAGCACACAGAAGCGGAATACATCAAGACGGCGCAGTAAAAACAAAAGATATGGAAAAAGGCGCATATAGACCAATTCATCCGTCATTAATAGGCAGAAAGGATGATGAAAAATTAGGATTTACCTCGCAATCGGGAAAAACCGCAGTATACGAAATTATTACAGAAGCGGGTTATCCGATTACATTGCGCGAAGCTCAACGCATTGCGCCTTACGCTAAAGAAATTGCGGAAAAAATCGGCGAGCTTACCACAAAAAATATTATTGATATTTACTTTAAGCAGGTATTCAATATTGAGGGTGCTTTTGTTTTATGCAATATGGAAAAAATTGAAAACGGAATTAATCTTCATTTTAAGTATCATGACAAGGAATACGACATTGAAGTAGCGGGCAACGGGCCTGTTGACGGCTGTATAAAAGCAATACAAAAGGCAGGCTTTAACTGTGAATTACTGCATTACGAACAGCAGGCTCTAAATGAAGAATTAATGGGTTCAGGCGCAACTGCTATGAGTATTATGCACTTTAAAGCACCAAACGGTCAGACCATTATTTCAAGAGGAATGGATGAAAGCACGATAAAAGCCAATATTAAAGCTATATTCAACGGATTAAACATAATTGAAAACCTTTATAACTAAAAGGCTAAAATATGAAAAAGTTTATTTCATTATTAATAATATTAAATTTATTATTGACGTATTCACTGCCCTCACTTGCGTTTACGCCTCATTTTATAACGAATGAAAAAATAACTGATTTAATTGAAACGGAAAATATTATCTCAAAAGACGTTGAAAAGCGGTTAAAATCGGCTATTACAAAAGTATACGGAGAAAGTCAAACAGAAGATATATATATTAATATATTAAAAATTATAAAAGAGGCTCGGCAAAAAAGAGAACCCCAATTAAAGCAGGAGGACATAACCCGCGCCGATGACTGGTATAAAGATGAAATAATATATATGTACTACGTTGACCGTTTTGGTGTTGATGATGATATGAGCCCGAATACCTTTGGCAAATCAATCAAAATGTTGAGATATTTAAAAGAGCTTGGGATAACAACCATTTACATGCTTCCTTTTGCGGATTCTCCAATGGGAGATGCGGGTTTTGACGTTAAAAATCCGCGTGATGTAAGAAAAGATTTAGGCGGGATGAGCGAATTTATAAGATTTATCACGGAAGCAAAACGGCAGGGGTTCAAGATAAAGTCTGATTTAGTTTTAAACCATTTTTCAGACAAGCACGAATGGTTTGAGAGCATACAAAAAGGCGACTTATCAAAGTTAAATTATTTTGTTGTAACAGACGAGGAGCCTCAAAAGAAGATTTATAAAGATGATAAACTGGGATATGTTGCCGAATACAAGCATAAAAGCGGGAAAATATCAAAACGCAGGTTAATTTTCCCTGATATTACGGATACTCACTACCGAAAAGTAACGATAGACGGTAAAGATTATTATTTTTATCATACCTTTTACCCGTTCCAACTGGATATTAACTGGGAGAACCCCGAAGTTTTATACTATAACTTAAACACAATAGCCTTCTGGGCAAACTTAGGCATTGATATATTCAGAATGGATGCTATTCCATACTTGATAAAAGAGGAGGGAACAAGCGCAGAGAACAATCCCAAGACACACGAAATTATAAAAATATTAAGTACATTTTTGCAGGAAATTGCTCCACGGAGCGTAATACAAGCGGAAGCATGCCAGAGCCCGAAAAAAATAATCGACTACTTTGGCACTGAAAGGAAAATTGAAACAGAGATTAACAACAAACCCAAGGAGCTGACAAGAACGGATGAAGTTCAAATTGCATATCATTTCCCATACATGCCTGCGATGTGGGCAACAATAGTATCAGGCGACAGCAGATATTTTTGGAAAACGCACAAACAAACCCCGCAAATTCCAAACACTGCAAGCTGGTCAGTATTTTTAAGAGTACATGACGAGCTAACGCTTGAAATGGTAAACCAAAAAACGCGCGAATTAATATATGACGATTTAGCCGATAAAGGAGCGGAATTTAGAAAAGGATTTGGTGTAAGCGGAAGAATGGCGGATTTTTTAGACAACAATCCCGACCGAATAACAATGGCATTTGCGATTTTGCTGTCATTAAAAGGAATACCGATAATATATTACGGGGATGAAATAGGGATAAGGAACAATTTTTCTTATGCTCAAAGGTGGGCAAAAATCAGAGAGCGAAGAAATAAAAAAATAACAAAAGAAGATATGTTATCATACTTTGACAGCCGTGATATTCACAGAAGTGCAATAAAGAGGAACACATTTTACAGAGCCTCTCATGGGAATAATTCCTTTAAAAGCAGAATTTATCAAGAAGTAAAACGGTTAATAGAGGTTAGAAAGAACTATCCGACGATGTCGCGCGGTGACTTTGCTGAAGTTAAATCTGATAAAAACGAAGTATTTACATATATTAGAACGGGGAAATACGATAAAATATTAATAGTAAACAACTTATCAGATGACAGAGTATATACAGAGCTTGAAAGCAGTTTATTTAATTTTAATCAAACAGATACAGAATTAAAAGTGCAAGAGCTAATAACAAAGCAGGAAAAGAAATTCCCCGTTGAGAATAAAAAATTAATAATCAAACTGCGCCCCTATGAAACAATGTGGTTAAGTTTTAAATAAATAACCGTTTATGCACTTGTAAAATCTCTTTGAGGATTATATTATAAAAATTAAGATAGTTATTTAAGGGGTTGTTTATTATGACATATTGCGAAGAAAAAAAGTCACCATTTTCAACAGCAGAGGGAAAAAACATATTAAAAGAAGCGTTAAATGTGTTAGGCAAAAAAAATCTGGCATTTATAGCACACGCAAATAGTTTTCCTGCTGAAACGGGTAAAAACACAGGGTTTGGAAGCGTAAATTCAAATTCCGCAAAAAAGTTAATCGACTTTTTATCAGGAGTTTTTAACGATATCCAATTAGGGCCTGCGGGAAAAACCAAATCAATAGACGCCTCGCCATATACAGGAACAATATTTTCAAACAACCCTTTGTTTATTGACCTTGAGCAGTTAACAACAGATGAATGGTGCAATATCCTTTCAAAAGAAACTTATAATAAAATAACGCAGAACAATCCCAATAAAGATACAAATAGAACCGCTTATTCATATATATTTAAAGCGCAGGACGAAGCTTTAAAAGAGGCTTGGGAAAACTTTAAAAACTGCGGATGTGAAGAATTAAAGAAACAATTTGAAGAATATAAAAAAGCAAATAAATTCTGGCTCGAAAAAGATTCGTTATATGAAGCATTAACAGTAGAGCATAACAACGATTACTGGCCGATGTGGAACAGTGAAACGGATAAAAACCTTTTAAATCCGCAAAATGATGAACAAAAAGCGCAATATGAACTAAGAATAAACGAAATAAAAGAAAAATATTCCGATATTATTGAATATTATTCATTTTGCCAGTTTGTAATATCAACCCAAAACGATAAATCAAGAGAATATGCGAAGTCAAAAGGCATAAAAATGATAGCAGACAGGCAGGTAGCCTTTTCAGACCGCGACAACTGGGCATATCAAGCATACTTTTTAAAAGGCTGGTGCTTAGGCTGTCCTCCCGATTATTTTTCAGAGGACGGGCAAATGTGGGGTTTCCCCGTAATGGATCCAGAAAAACTGTTTAATAAAGACGGCTCACTCGGCGAGGGCGGAATACTAATGAAAGAACTTTATAAAAAGATGTTCAAAGAAAACCCAGGCGGAGTAAGAATAGACCACATGGTAGGCTTAATAGACCCGTGGGTATACGTATCTGGTAAAAAACCGAAAATTGAAGAGGGCGCAGGCAGACTGTATTCTTCACCAGAACATCCTGTTTTATCACGCTACGCAATAGCTACAATGGATGACTTAAACAATGAAGTTGAAGCAGATAAAGAAGAAAGAATTTTAAAATTAACTGATGAGCAAATAAAACGCTATGGTGCGCTTGTTGAAAAAATTGTAATCGGCGCAGCACAGGAAGTAGGCTTAGATAAAGACTCAATAGTCTGCGAAGATTTAGGCACACTAACATACCCTGTTGTAAGCGTAATGAAAAAATACGACCTGCAAGGGATGAAATTAATCCAGTTTGTAGTACCAGAAAAACCCGAACACCCATACAGATGTAAGAACATTACACCTAGAAGCTGGGCAATGGTAGGCACTCACGACAATGAACCAATCAGAATGTGGGCAGACCAAACGGTAAATACAGAAGCAGGATATTTAAACGGTAAAAATCTTGCCGAAGATTTGTTCCCCGACGCAAATGCGGAAGAAAAAGAACAAATTGCAGTAAGGATATCAAAAGATGCGCCGTTTTTAACCCAAACAAAATTTGTAGAGTTGTTTGCGTGCAAGGCAGAGAATATACAAGTATTCTTTACCGACTTTTTAGGATTATATGACGTATACAACCGCCCTGGTACTTCTGGCGATCAAAACTGGTCGTTAAGGATACCTGACAATTATGAAGAAGTATATTGCAATAACCTGCAAGCAGGAACAGCGCTAAACCTGCCGTTAATACTGAAACTTGCAATTGAAGCAAGAGGCAGAGAGTTTGCTAATCAGCATTTAAGCACAATACAAAAACTTGAAACCTTGATATAGGAGAGAAACATGCACGAGTTAAAGGTGGAAAGTTCATTTTCAGCAGCACATCACCTGTTAAACTATGACGGTGAATGCGAAAATCAACACGGGCATAACTGGAGAGTTGAAGCATATTTCAGAGGCACAGAACTTGATAAATCTAATCTTTTAATAGATTTTAAGGTATTAAAAAAACATTTAAATTCTATTTTAGATATGCTCGACCACAAAGACATAAATACTCTTGCGGAATTTAAAGGTATAAGCCCCTCAAGCGAGGTTATATCAAAATTTATATATAAGAAGTTAAAAGAAAAAATCGCGCAAACGCATAAGGTATCTGTCTGGGAAACAGAGCGTTCGTGCGCAAGTTATTTTGAGGAAGATTAATGGGAATATTACAAGCGGTAATACTGGGGATAGTGCAAGGCTTGAGCGAATTTTTGCCGATATCAAGCAGTGCTCACCTTGTTATTTTTTCAAATTTATATAAAGTATTTATAGAGGGAAATCCCGCCGAGCAGTCCACGCAAGAGATTTTCCTTGATATAATGCTCCATTTAGGCACATTAATTGCTGTATTAATATATTTTAGAAAAGATATAATTAAAATAATTAAATCACTAACAACAGGGATAAAAACAAAGGATTTTAGTGATAAGGAAGCAAAAACAGGGCTATATATATTAATCGGCACAGTATTTACAGTATTAATAGCATATCCGTTAAACACAGTTGCAGAGGATTTAGTATTCCGCCCATGCGCTGTAGGAGTTTTACTTGTGATAACAGGTTGTTTGCTCTTAGGCAGTGAAATATATTCAAAGAAAATAAGTGATAAATCAAACACTATAGACATAAAGACCTCAATAATAATGGCTATAGCACAAGGTATAGCGGCGCTTCCAGGGTTTTCACGCTCGGGGCTTACGATAGCTTCAGGGCTTTTATGTAAAAAAGATAGAGTAAGTACTGCCAAATACTCATTTTTATTGAGCATACCAATAATTTTAGGTGCTTCAATGCTTTATCCTTTAATAAAAATTGATTTAAAAGAACTTATCGGTTTTAATTGGCAGGCAATAATTTTAGGCACAATAGTATCTGCAATAACTGGTTATTTGTGCATAAAATACTTTTTAAGATTTCTAGGTAAATATTCACTTGCATTTTTCGGATATTACTGCATAATAGTAGGTATATTAACATTTGCATTTTTTGCATTCATATCAATGGGGTTATAAATGGAGTCAACTGTAAAATATATACGAAAACAAACAGGAAATTTTGTGCCAGAAATAGGGATAATACTTGGATCAGGGTTAGGTGATTTTGCTGACGAATTCAAATCAATAGCAATACCATATAATGAAATCCCAAATTTTGAAACATCAAAAGTAGAAGGTCATAAAGGCAGGCTGGTTTTTGCGCAAATAGAGGGCAAAAACACGGTAATGATGCAGGGCAGGTACCATTTTTACGAGGGATATTCAATGCAGACGGTAACTTACCCTGTAAAAGTAATGAAAAAACTAGGTATAAAAACATTAATAATAACAAACGCAGCAGGTGCAGTAAGCGGAGATTACAAGCCAGGCGAGTTAATGTTTATAACCGACCATATAAATTTTATGGGAACAAATCCGCTGATAGGTAAGAATGATGATAAATTAGGCACACGTTTTCCCGATATGAGTGAGATATATAATAAAGAGCTGATAGAAATAGGTGTAAAATCAGCGCAAAAGCTGTCTATAGACTATCAAAAAGGAGTTTATGCAGGAACAACGGGGCCAAGTTACGAAACCCCCGCAGAGATAAATATGTTCAGACATTTAGGTGCAAACGCAGTCGGGATGTCGACAGTACCAGAGGCAATAGTTGCTAATTATTGCGGGATAAAAGTTTTAGGTATTAGCTGTCTAACTAATTATGCTTCAGGTGTAACAGATACTCCTTTAAATCATCAAGAAGTAATAGAAACGGCAAACAGGGTAAAAGAAAACTTTAAAAATCTGTTAGTAGAAATACTAAGTACTCTCGATTGATAACCCATGCTGACCGATTTTTAACAGCATGTAATAAAATTTCATTTCCTCATCATTTTTTGCAGAGTTTAAAATTTTAATAGATTTTAAATAAAGCGACCTGTTTGTATTTTTATTATTAGAAATGATTTCAGAGTTATCAAGATTAAAATTTAAAAAAGAGGCAAGTTTTTTCAAGGTATTATAGCTTGGAAGATGAAGTCCGTTTTCAATTTTAGAGAGGTGTTTAGAGTCCATATCAACTTTTTCGGCAAGTTCTTCCTGCGTCAAGCCCATAAACTGCCTTGCTTCTTTAATTTTTTTACCAATATTATTATTTTTTTTCATAGCCCTTCTAACTGTTAATTGTTAAAAAAATGAACATTTTAAAAAACTGCACACTTGACTAAATAATATTAATAAATTAGTCATACTTGACAAGTTAATTTTTAAGTCTTAAACTAAAAGGGAACATTTTTAGTTTAAAAAAGAGGAATTAAGATGAAAAAGAAAAATGTACTATTAACAGTATTGCTGTTATTTATGTCTGCTTTTGTGTGCCAAAAAGCATTTGCAGAACTCCCAAGCGGAGATTTAAGCTATTTGGATGAATATGGCTTTGGAGACTTTGGTCAAGACGTATTTGCATCATCTGTTGCAGCACAATTAGGCGGTTATGCGGTTCAATTGAATTCTTATGACCAAGCATTCCAAAATATGGATATGTATATGCTCATGACCAAAAAGCAAAGAAACATACTAAAATCTAGACAAAAAGAGGGAAAGAGTTATACAAGCACAATTTATGACAATGCAGCTCTTTGGGCAAGACCTTATGCCGAATTTGAAAACGTTACATTTAACAATAGCTGGGGCTACGGATTGAAAAATTACCCGAAAAAAGTTTCTAATGTTATGTGGGGTTCATACTTTGGCGGTGACAGCGAATTAATAGACCTTGGCAACGGCTGGGACGGGATGTTCAGCGTTTATGCAGGATACAACGGTTCTCACCAAGCTTTCGACGGTGTAGGTGTATATCAAAATGGTGCTACATTGGGAGTAGCAGGTATGGCATACAAAGATAACTACTTTGCAGGTGCTACAATTAACGTAGGCTCGAACATAGCTGATGCTGAATATGATGCTTATGACATGAAAGATATGGGAAAAGAAGATTTCAATATGTTAATGTCAGGTATCGCTGCTAAAACAGGTTATAACTGGGAACTCGCTGACGGTAAATTTATTGTACAGCCAAGTTACTTAATGTCTTATTCTTTTATTAATACATTTGATTATAACAACGCTTTTGGTCAAAGAGTTACTTCAGACCCGTTACAAGCATTGCAATTACAACCTCAAGTAAAATTGATAGGCAACTTTAATAACGGCTGGCAGCCTTATGCACACGCTGGTGTTGTTTGGACTCTTTTGGACAGAACTAATTTCCAAGTTGCTTCTGTTGATATACCATCATTAAGTATTAAACCTTATGCTAAATATGGTTTTGGTGTTAGAAAAGCATTCGGTGAACGTGTTACAGGTTTCTTCCAAACATTCTTTACTAATGGAGGCAGAAATGGTGTTGGTCTGCAAGCAGGTATAAGGTGGACTTTAGGTAAATCTGTTGTTCCTAAAGTTGCTAACTCAACTGGCGAGAAAAAATATATAGCTAAGAAATAATTATATTTCCAATTTTAAAAAAGCCCCCGAATAAGGGGCTTTTTTTTATATAAAATAAACTCCAATAAAAATAGTAAGTTTGAAAACCATATACGGAGTTTCGTGATTTCACTAACCGAAACAACATCAAGGTTTCATCTGTTTGAGCCGATTTATCGGCGATACAAAGCGAACTACTAAGCCAAAGGCGAAGTGTGTGAGCCTGTATGCGTAGCTGTTATGAAACCTATGGTTGAGGTTTTAGTGAAATAGAAACGCAGTATCGGTTAAAAACTTACTATCTTTATTGTAAAAATTTTAAATAAATCAAAAAAATGAAATCCTCCGCTCGGTATTTGTTTCTATATTGCTAAACTCTGCCAAAGGCTCCGCTAAAACACGCTCCGCCTTGACATCGCAGAGTTAAGCAATAAAAACGAAACAGAATACAGGCTTTCGGATTTCATTTTTTTTGGTTTATTAGAACTTTAAAAAACAAATAATATAAAAATTGCGTCCTGTCGCTGCGTATAGATAACTTCTAAACTCGGCTCGAGCTGCGGAACTCG
>CANQRT010000058.1 GCA_947626325.1 Candidatus Gastranaerophilales bacterium
TACACCAATTATAAGCTTTTTATTAACTTCGTACTTAACAGTATTTGTGCAAAATTATAGGGAAGATGTAGAACCATTTATATTTCAAATGGAATATTACCGTCTGTTATATTATATATTTTTAGGCTATAACATTATACTGGTTTTAGGATATGTTTATAATTTTTCAGAAAAGCATTTTAAAAAATGTTTAATAATTATTTTTATTTGTATCGGAATACACATTGGAAATATAAATTTTATAAGTACATATCCTCAATTAATACAAATTAGAAACAATAATAAACGAGCTATTTATAATCTTGAAAAATTAATTTGCATTTATTCAAATTTAGACGAAAAAATAATAATATCAAAAGATAATTTTTCAAATCCTATCATCAATGAAATGTATTTAGGAAACGGAGGCACCGGTACAACACATGCTATTGATTTTCTTACCAAAAGGTATGGATTTGATTATAAGGGCGTAATAATCGTTGATACTATAGAAAAAGAACAACAAGAATTGCAAAAAAGGCTAAATTCGTTCGGGGGGGGGGATTTTGCCAATAAAAAATAGATACAATTTATTTGGGCAAATTCAATTTAGTAATTTAAAAAAGATAACAAACAAGCAGGAAAAGAAAAGTTAAAAATGGGGCGGACAGTGGGGTTGTCTTGCTCGTTCGCAATAAACGGCATTTGTGCCGAAAGCTCATCGCTTCCGTCACTACAGCCTCTACTCTCTCGCGCTCGAACTTTTTACAAGGCTTCGCCTTGCGGGGTTCTCACCCCACAAAAAAAGAGCCTTACGACTCTTTAAAATGGGGCGGACAGTGGGGTTCGAACCCACGCATATCGGAACCACAATCCGAGGCCTTACCACTTGGCGATGCCCGCCATTTGTAATAGCAATATAAAACAAACATTCCTTTTTTTCAACTGTTTTAAAAATAGAATTATTAATTTAAATTTTGAGCTTCTTTATATTCTTCAAAATGTTTCTCAAAATGGTCTTCTGTAATTGTATCTGTTGTTATACCTTTACAATCTAATGAAAATAAATCATCTAATTTGCTACAGTCGTTAACTGTCCAAGTTTCAAATTCAAATCCAGAATTTTTAAGCATATCACTTGTGCGATTATTAATTTTAGATGACTTTACATCTAAAAATACTTCATTTTCATCTGTTTGCAGACTTTCTAAAATATCGACTGTTTTTGCAGTTGGTGTTTTTTTAGATAAATACCCTAATCTTGCTTCGGGTAAAAGGTCTTTTATTTCTTGAAGATAATCGTCCTCAAAGCTAATCCAAGTAATTTTATCCTCTAATCCTGCTTCTTTAACTGCATCTACAAGAATTTGAGCTTTTTCTTTATTAAATCTTGAATCTTTTTTTAATTCCACATATACATTTAAGTCATATTCTTTACTACAATCAAGTAACTCATTAAAAGTAGGAATTTTTGTTCCTTTATATTTTTTATCTTTCCAAGAGCCAAAATCATATTGTAATAATTGTTCGTATGTTAAGCTTGAGCATTTTTTCCTGAAAAACAATTTTTTCCCATTGGCTTTTCTTGCGGTTCTATTTATTGTTGAATCGTGCAAAAGTACAGGGACAGAATCTTTTGTCCATTTAATATCACATTCAACTGTTTTATAACCTCTTTTTGCAGCTTCTACAAAAGCAGGAATTGTATTTTCAGGTGCTATAGAACTATATCCTCTATGGGCTATAACATCTATATCATTTTCATCTTTGTTATCATCTTCTGCAGATTGAGAAAAATCTATTCCGATATCATCTATTTCTATTCGTTTAAAGGAATTTGGCAAGGATTTTTGTATTGAGGAATTATAAAATCCGCCATCAATAATATTCATTGAAATCATAATTATCTCTCTTAATCTGTATATCTATATAAAAAATTACAGAGATAAAAAATTGACTTTTTTGTAAATTTTTGTATGGTTAGCGGTATTATACCCCGCAAAAAAGCCCTCTAAATGAGGGCTTTATCAGATTAATATTTAATTAAATAATTATCCAGTTCATATTGGGTAACTGCAGTTCTATAACCTTCCCATTCTTTAAGTTTAGACTGCATAAATTCTTTAAATATATGCTCACCCAAAGCCGATTTAACCATAGCACTTTTTTTCATTAACATTAAGGCTTCATGCAAACTTCCAGGCAGAGTCTCTATTTTAGCGCGTTTACGTTCTCTATCATCCATTTTAAAGATATTTTTATCAATATCAAGCGGTGGACGAGTTTTCTTTTGAACTCCGTCCAATATAGACTCTAAAATAACAGCTAAAGCCAAGTATGGATTACAAGAGGGGTCAGGTGAACGAAGTTCAACTCTCGTAGCATTACCACGTTTTGCTGGCACTCTAATTAACGCAGAACGATTTGCCAAAGACCAAGCAAGATAAACAGGTGCTTCATAGCCTGGTACTATACGTTTATAACTATTTACTAACGGATTTGTAATAGCGGTAAAGCTTTTAACATGATCAAGCAAACCACCTATCGCATACAGTGCAGTTTCTGATAGTTGATGAGCTCTTTTAGGGTCAAAAAACGTGTTTTTACCGTTTTTAAACAATGACAAATTGCAGTGCATACCAGAACCATTAATACCAAATATCGGTTTAGGCATAAATGTAGCATGAACACCGTGTTTATTAGCAACTGATTTAACTGCATATCTAAATGTTACAATATTATCGGCGCTTGTAAGTGCATCTTCATATTTAAAGTCGATTTCATGCTGACCGTCAGCTACTTCGTGGTGGCTTGCTTCAACATCAAACCCCATAGCAGTAATGGTTCTTACTATTTCTTTTCTAATATTTTCACCCATATCCTCGGGAGATGCATCATAATACCCAGCCCTATCGTGAGTTTGAGTAATCGGATGTCCGTTTTCATCTTTTTTAAAGATGAAAAATTCCGCTTCAGGGCCTACGTTCATTTCATAGCCAAGGTCTTTAGCCTTTTTAATAACTCTTTTTAAGTTTGCACGCGGACAGCCCTCAAACGGAGTACCGTCGGGGTTATGAATATCGCATATAATTCTTGCTACGTTTGTTCCTGCTGTTTTATCTTCTCTAAACGGAAGCAAAGTAAATGTTGATGTATCAGGATAAAAATACATATCTGATGTTTCAATATTTCTAAATCCCTTTATTGATGAGCCATCCAACATAGATTCGTTATTTAATACTTTATCAATTTGAGTTGCTGGAACTGACATATTTTTAACAGTTCCGTTAATATCGCAGAATTGTAATTTTATAAATTCCACTTTTTTGTCTTTAATAATTTTTTTAATGTCATCAGCCGTATACTTTGTTTTACCTGCCATACTTTCACCTTTCCAATTATTTACGAATTTAATTATAAATATATACAGAGAAAATTACAAGCAATTTTTTTCATTTTTACAAAAAATGCACTAAAAAAATGACAAAAATGTCAATTTTTTAGTGCAATCTTTGTTATTTTTAACACTTTTTTGCTTAACTTAACAATTTTAACAAAAATTGTATTTTTTAACAATTTTTTGACTAATTTTTTTCTTATCGGATAATTGAATTATGAATAAAATCGTACTCGCACAAATAAATACTGTAGCAGGAAATATCGAATATAACTCCGATAAAATTAAGTTAAATATAGAAAAAGCAAAATCTGATAATGCGGATTTAATTATATTTCCCGAACTTGCGCTTATGGGCTATCCGTTTGGCGATATTTTTATGCGGCATAAAAGCATAATAGATAAGCAATTAGAAAAACTTAACGAAATAACCGCTATAACAAATAACATAACGGCTTTGATAGGATTTGCCGAACCCACCGAACACAGCGGAGGTAAACCCTTTTATAATTCCGTTGCGGTTATTCAAAACGGTAAAATAATTAATATAGCAAGAAAAAGATTATTGCCTAATTACTGCGAGTTTAACGATTATAGATATTTTGAACCTGCAAAAGAAACACCCGAAACATTTGAATTAAACGGAGAAAAATTTGGTATTATTGTTTGTGAAGACAGTTTTAACGATAAATCATTTTTCAAACAAGAAAGTATATATAAAGTTGATCCAGTTGAAGAATTGATGAATCAAAATCCCTCAGCCATTATAAACTGTTCATGCTCTCCTACAAGAAACGGGAAAGAATATATAAAAAACTCACTTTTCAGCTCAATTGCAAAGAAGTATAAAATTAATTATATCTATGTAAATCAAGCGGGATATGCTGATAATCTTACTTTTGACGGCACTTCAAGAATATATAATACAAAAGGCGAGCTTGCCTTAAGAGCTAAATCATTTGAAGAAGATTATGCCGTAAGTATTGATTATAAAGGAAAAATAGAACTGCTGCCTCAAGGCATGGAGGAAAAACTTAATATAAAAACATTTAATCTTAATTATAAAAATGATTTAGCACGCACTTATAAAAATTTAACCTCAGCAATAAAAGACTATTTCAATAAAAACGGATTTAAAAAGGCAGTCTTGGGGTTATCAGGCGGATTAGATTCTTCTATTTGTGCTGTTTTGCTTGCAGATGCGTTAGGAAGTGAAAATGTATGGGGAATTTCAATGCCAAGTAAAATTACTTCCTCAGAAAGCAAGAATGATGCAAAAATACTTGCACAAAATCTAGGAATTAATTTCCTTGAAATTCCACTGACCAATGAAATAGATACTATGAAAAAAATGCTGTCAGGCGCATTTTCACAAATAACAGCAGAAAAATTTGAAAAATCGACTACTATAGAAAATCTGCAAGCAAGATTAAGAGCCACATTACTTTGGAGTATATCAAACGAACACAAACAAATGCTCCCCATTGCAACTAGTGATAAATCAGAATTATACATAGGCTATGCCACAATAAACGGTGATATGTCAGGCGGATATGCGCCTATTGCGGATGTTACAAAAACAAAACTTTTTGCTCTGGCTGATTTTTTAAATAAAACAAGAGAAAAAAAGAACGCTATACCTCAATCCGTTCTTGAAAAACCGCCAGGAGCCGAATTAAAAATTAATGCTAAAACGGGCAAAAGCGTTTGCGCAGAAGAAGAAAACATGCCTTATGAGTTTTTAGATGAATTAATTTGGTTTATTGAAACTCAAGGGTTTGGATTTCAAGATTTTATAAATCATAAATTTTATTATGAAAAAAATCACACTGTTGATAAGACTCAAAAAGAAGAATGGATTAAAAAGTTCTTTTGGAAATCACATTGCGCAGTGTACAAATGGCACATTCTTCCGCCAAGCGTAATAACTGACTCACACTCAATCAACTTAGCGGAATACCGCCAGCCAATTATTTCAAAAGTAAACTAAATTTTATTTTTTAAACAGTTTCAGTTTCCTTTTTAGGTTCCACCTCTGCTTTTTGAAGTTTCAAAGCAACTTGTTTTCTGTTGCTTTGATATCCGTACATAAAATAAATTGCAACTCCAAGAACAAGCCAGAGCGGGAATAACATTGCAGAGGTTTTAACCTCTCTTAAAGCAACAAACATTAATCCCGAGCAAAAAAGAATACCCAAAATCGGGAACCAAGGACAGCAAGGAACTTTAAACGGTCTGGGGCGATTTGGTTCTGTCTTTCTTAAAAGCAAAATGCCCAAACATACAATAACAAATGAAGTGAAAGTTCCAAATATAGCAAGCTCTGCCGCTACCTGCATATTAATAAATAGTGAACCTATTAAAATTAAAATGGTTGAAATAACTGTAATAACCCAAGGAGTTTGGAATTTAGGATGAACTTTTTTCATAATCGGAGGGAAAAATCCGTCACGAGCCATTGCGTATAATATTCTTGTAGTACCAAACTGAAGCACTAAAAGAACAGAGGTTAACCCAGCTAATGCCCCGATTGCAATAGCGCCTGCGAACCAATCTTGTCCAATAAAGCTCATAGCCGCAGCGATTGGAGCTTTTAAATCAATTTGCGACATTGGTATCATACCCGTTAAAACTATAGTAACCAAAGCGTAAATTGTTGAACAAATTAATAAAGAACCTATTAATCCAATAGGAAGATTTTTTTGTGGATTTTTAGTTT
This sequence comes from Candidatus Gastranaerophilales bacterium, assembly GCA_947626325.1. Taxonomy (GTDB): domain Bacteria; phylum Cyanobacteriota; class Vampirovibrionia; order Gastranaerophilales; family Gastranaerophilaceae; genus Avigastranaerophilus. The sequence continues at coordinate 6,096 of CANQRT010000058.1, forward strand.
CCTCTGCAGCTGTTGATATTGCATCAAAGCCTATATATGCGTAGAATATTGCAAATGCGCCCATTAATATACCCTTTACCCCATGCGGAGCAAACGGAGTCCAGTTTTCAGGTCTTACATAAAATGCACCTACTCCGATAAATAAAGCAATAACAGCAACTTTAACAAATACCATTATTTTTGCGAAGTTAGCAGACTCTTGAATACCTTTTAAAAGTATCAATCCTATAACAGTGATAATAAACATTGCAGGAAGATTTATGCAAAATGGTATTCCAAAAATATGAGGAATAGCTGCGTCAGGGTTAGAAGCAACTGCTGTTTGATAATCATTTATAAGCCAAACAGGCGGATTTTTAATAACTTCAGGGAGCATAGGAAACCCTTCGAATAATTTTATTAAATATCCAGTCCAGCTCGAAGCTACAGCAATTGTTCCGATTGCATATTCAAGCATTAATACCCAGCCCATCATCCAAGCGGGAAATTCACCCATTGTAGCAAAAGTATAAATATATGCACTGCCCGATACAGGTATCATAGAAGCAAATTCAGCATAACATAATGCGGGGAAAATACATGCTACCGCAACAAGCGATATTGAAATAACAAGCGCAGGCCCTGCCCCTACACGTTCTGCCGTTCCAATAACCGCCGAGCCTATCATAACGAATATTCCAGCCCCTATTATAGCGCTTATTCCTAATATAATTAAATCAAAAGCATTAAGTGTCTTTTTTAGACCGCCTGCCGCCGATTGCTCCAAAAACTCATCGGGGTTTTTCGTTCTTAATAAATTCGACACAAATTTTCCTAATATACTTTTTGCAGGTGTTTGCATTTATCTTTTTCCTTTTTCTATACTTTTATCGGCTCTTTTTTCAAAAGGGGAAATCCCATTGCTTCACGCTGTTCAACGTACAACTGAGCAACCATTGCCGCCATTCTTCTGACTCTATTTATATAATTTATTCTTTCATCCCTGCTGATTACACCTCTTGCATCCAACAAATTAAATGTATGAGAGCATTTTAAAACGTAATCATAAGCAGGAAGCACTATTTTTGCCTCAACGCAAGCTTCAACTTCAGCCTGGAACAAATCGAACATTTTAAATAATCTTTCTGCATTTGAATATTCAAAATTGTATTTTGATTGTTCAATTTCATTTTGAAGATAAATTTCTCCATATTTTAACTTTTTATTCCACATAACATCGTAAACGGAGTCTACATTTTGCAAATACATTGCAATACGTTCTAATCCGTATGTAATTTCAAGAGCAACAGGTCTTATTTCAAGCCCGCCGACTTGCTGAAAGTATGTAAACTGAGTTATTTCCATGCCGTCGAGCCAAACTTCCCAGCCTACACCTGCTGCACCAAGAGTAGGAGATTCCCAGTTATCTTCAACAAATCTTACATCATGCCTGGACAAATCTATTCCCATTGCCTCTAAGCTCTTTAAATAAAGTTCTTGTGAGTTTTCTGGCGAGGGTTTTAGGATAACCTGATATTGGAAATAATGTCCTAATCTGTTAGGGTTTTCACCGTATCTAGCATCAGTTGGTCTGCGGCATGGTTCAACCATGGCAGTATTCCAAGGTTCAGGGCCTAATGCTCTTAAAAAAGTTGCGGGGTTCATTGTACTTGCACCCTTTTCGATATCGTAAGGCTGCTGTATTATACACCCGTAATCACTCCAAAACTTAGATAAATTCAATATTAATTCTTGAAAAGTTAAACCCACAATTAATAGTCCTTTTTACTTTAACTTTAACATTGTATATCAAACATATTTTTTTAAAAATAATTATTGTATTTTATACACAAATTAATAAAAGAGCCGCTTAAATTCAAGCGGCTCTTTATTTATGGTTTGTAAAGATTATAATTTTGAAGCAACCATTAATGTTGTTTCAGCTAATCTTGTTGAATAACCGCATTCGTTATCGTACCAAGAAATAATTTTAACCATATTTCCGCCCATAACTCTTGTTAGTTGAGCATCAACTGTTGAAGATTGGTGAGTTCCGATATAGTCTGAAGATACTAATGGTTCTTCGCTATAGCATAATACGTGGCCGTCAGCACCTGCTTTTAATGCAGCGTTAACTTCTTCAACGGTTACATTTCTTTCAACTTCAAATACAACATCTACTAAAGATACGTCTGGAGTAGGAACTCTCATAGCAAAACCGTCTAATTTTCCTTTTAATTCAGGAATAACTAATGCAACAGCTTTAGCAGCACCTGTCTTTGTAGGAACGATGTTGAGTGCGCCAGCTCTAGCACGACGAGGATCTTTATGACCTGCGTCTAGAATTCTTTGGTCGCCTGTGTATGAGTGAACTGTAGTCATTAAACCTTTAACGATACCAAATTTTTCTTTAATAACTTTAGCTACTGGAGCTAAGCAGTTTGTTGTGCAAGATGCCATTGATATTACGTTATGTTTAGCTGGATCATACATATTGTCGTTTACACCAAGAACAATTGTAATATCTTCATTTGTAGCAGGAGCTGAAATGATAACTTTTTTTGCACCTGCCGTGATATGAGCTTTTGCTTTTTCACCGTCTGTAAAGAACCCTGTTGATTCAACAACAACTTCAACGCCTAAGTCTTTCCAAGGAAGTTGTGCAGGATCTTTTTCAGCGAAAAATTTAATTTTTTTACCGTTAACAATGATACCTTCTTCGTAAGCTTCAACACTGCCTTCAAATCTGCCCATTACAGAGTCATATTTTAATAATCTTGCAGCATCTTC
>CANQRT010000059.1 GCA_947626325.1 Candidatus Gastranaerophilales bacterium
GGTTTGTATATGCAAAAGAATAAAAATACCACAGACATATCATATAACCAGAAACCAACGCTCTCTCCCCCGAAAAGTAATTTGACAAATCCGATAGAAGGAGGATTAGTCGCAAAAATTAATATACTCGGAAACGGATTGAGCACTGGTAAAATGGTACATAGCACTGTAAATACAAATCATTACAGTGAAAAAACCTATGGAGTTGTTGATTATTCTGGTTTTATAAAAGAAATTAATGAAATAGTAAGAAATTATAAAGATATAAAAAGTTCTTTAAATGCGTTTCATAATATGTTTGTAAACCGTTTAAACTGCACCTATACAGCATTAGGCTTTTTAAATGAACAGTCAAATACTATTGATATTAAATTGTTGGATAAAAATTCAAATGTATACTCATATAAAGTGTTTATGAGTGATACGGAAAATGAAATTATAAAAGCTATAGAAAAAGATGAAATAACGGTTTTAAATAATTCAGAGTATTTAAAAATCCCGTCATTAATAAATTCACCATCAGTAATAATCCCAATAAAAATACAGGGAAGAACAATATGCGTTGCTGTAGCAAGCGATTATAATGTGAATAATCATATAAGTTTATATCAATTAGCATCAGCAACTTTAGGACTGCTTGTAGAAAATTCAGATTTGCATGCAAAAGTAGACCAAAGTATATCAACAGATAGCTTGACGAACTTATATTCACATAGAAAATTTCATGAATTACTATCTCAAGAACTTGAATATGCTAATTTGAATAAAACAAAAGTGTCTGTATTAATATTTGATATTAATAATATGGGACAAATAAACCGAGACTACGGGCATTCAAAAGGTGATGAAGTAATAAAAACAGTAGCAAGTAAAATAAATGAAAACATCAAAAAACAAGATATAGCTGCAAGATACGGCGGTGATAAAATAGCCGTAATTCTGCGCAATATGAATTCTGAAGAGGCTAAATATATGGCAGAATACTTAACGTATTCACTGTCGTGCTGTTTAGTTGATGATATTGGGCCAGTAAATAAAGTATCTGTCGGAATAGCAACATTCCCAGATGATACAGAAGATAAAGAAAAACTGCTAATACTGACTGAACAGGCTGTACTTGTTTCAAAAACTAAAGGATATGCAAATGGGCGTTCAACAATAGTATCAACTCAAGATTACGATTTTTGGGATGATACAGCATTAAATTCTTTTGCGGCAGTATTGGCAAAACGTCATTCACAATTGGGAATAAATTTTGAAGAAGCACTTGTTGAACAGTTCCAAAATGAAAATATACTTTCTCAAAATCATTTAATAGAGGTTGTAACATCTTTAGCAAGTGCTATTGATGCAAAGGATGAATATACAAAAGACCATTCATCATCTGTATCAAGATATTCAGTATCGCTTGCAAGAGCAATAAATCTGCCCGAAAAAGAAATTGAAAGAATAAAACTGGGTGCGCTGCTGCATGATATTGGTAAAATAGGTATACCTGAAGATGTGCTTACTAAACCGTCAAAATTAACTGATGAAGAATTTAAAATTATTCAACAGCACCCTACAATTGGTGTTCAAAAAATATTAGAACCTAATCCCCTGCTGCATGATTTAATTCCTATAGTTAAATACCACCATGAACAATGGAATGGAAAAGGATACCCATGCGGATTAAAGGGTGAAGAAATACCTTTAGCCGCAAGAATAGTTGCTATTGCAGATACATATCATGCGCTAATTAGCGATAGACCATACAGAAAAGGTATGAGCGTAGAAAAAGCATGCTCAATACTTGAAGAAGGTGCTGGAGTTCAGTGGGATAAAGAATTGGTAAGACAATTCATAGCAATTGCACCTTCCTTAGCTACAAAAATTTAGTTTGTTTTTTCGTGGTAGTAGGGTAATTCTGCGTTAATATCTAATTTTTTTGCATTATGTTTGAAAATTTTTGATTTGTATATTCCTGCATAAGCCAAAAAATATTTAATGCTGACGCTTAAACATCCCAGTCCGTACCTGCAGGAACGCACAAAGTTAATTGAGGAAGCTTCGGGAAAATACTTGGTAGGACAGCTTATTTCTCCTATTTTATAGCCGTAGTAACATACAAGTGCAAGCATTTCATTATCAAAAATAAAGTCATCATCGCAATCCGCAAGAGGCAGATTTTCAAGTAATGAGCGTTTAAACCCTCTAAAACCTGTATGGTATTCGGAAAGATTTTGACCTAAAAATAAATTTTCAAATGCTGTTAAAAATTTGTTTGCCAGATATTTATAAAGCGGCATTCCGCCCTCTAGCGCATTAGAAAGCATTCGAGAGGCTATAACTGCATCATATTCTTCAAAGGCAAGCATAGATGCTATTGCAGGAATAAGCTTTGGAGTGTATTGATAATCAGGATGAAGCATAATAACAATATCAGCATTAGATTTTAAAGCAGCTGTATAACAGGATTTTTGATTTCCCCCGTAGCCTCTATTTTCTTTATGAACAATAGTTGTAATGTTTAAATCTTTAGCCAAATCTTTTGTATTATCACTTGATTTATCATCAGTAAGTATTATTTCATCAACAATATCTTTATAAATTTCAGAGTATGTTTTTTCAAGAGTCTTTTCCGCATTATAAGCGGGCATAACAACAACTATTTTCTTTCCATTCAGCATTTTTAATTCCTAACAGATTTGTCGTACAAATATATTATATCTTAGCAAATATACTTGTTAACTTTTGTAAAATAATGTTATAATTAATTAAAGAATTAAAGTGGTTGTGCCGATAGACACTGTATTGGTAAAATTGGTAAATAGTTAATGAGTTCTTTTGAGTTAAAAGAAAGTTTAGATGCTGTCCTAAACTTAGGGCAAAGTGATAAACATACAATATTAATAGTTGATGATGAAGAAAATAATTTGCAGCTGCTTCGCAGGACGTTTCGAGGACAGTACAATATTTTAATGGCTCATAACGGTATGGAAGGATTAGATGTTGTAAAACAACATTCTGATGAGATTTCTTTAATTGTTAGTGACCAAAAAATGCCTGTTATGGAGGGTACGGAATTTTTAAAAAAGGTTAAAGAAATAAATCCGCAAATAGTTAAAGTTCTGCTGACAGGGCATGTTGATACGGATATTTTAGTTGCTGCAATTAATGATTGTGAGTTATTTCAGTATATTTTAAAACCCTTTGAACCTGAAGAATTAAAAATTGCTGTTGAAAAGGGAATAGAAAAGTATTCAATGGCAAGTAATAACAAAGTATTTTATAATGAACTGCGCGAGCTGTTTTATAAAACAATTAGAGCAATATCAAATGCGCTGGATACAAAAGATACATACACCAACGGACATTCCTTGAGAGTAACTTTATATTCAATGATATTAGCAAAAGAACTAAATTTAGATGATGCATATTTAGAAGATATAGAAATTGCGGGATTACTGCATGATATCGGTAAAATTGCAATGCCAAAGAGTATCTTATGCAAAAACGGGCGTTTAACTGATGATGAGTTTTTAATAATGAAATCACATCCAGTGCGCGGTGAAAAAATTGTAATAAACATAAAAAAATTAGAAGTGATATCGGAATGGGTAAAATCTCATCATGAAAAATGGGATGGAACAGGTTATCCAGACGGTTTAAAAGGAGAGGAAATACCTTTAGCAGGCAGAATAATAGCCCTTGCTGATACGTATGATGCAATGACCTCCACTCGTCCATACAGAACTGCGCTCTCGCATGAAACTGCAATATCAGAAATAAAAAGATGTACAGGCACTCAATTTGATCCAAAACTTGCAACAATCTTTGTTTCACTATCTGATAAAATAGATGAGGCAAGAAAAAATCCAGAAGTTGTTTACCCAAAATACTCTTTACTGGCAAAAAATATAGATTTCAAGATATTTTCAGAAGCTTCACAAAGTAGTGCATCCAGTATAAATAGCAGTGAAAATGTATAATTTATTCAAGTGAATTAATACATACACTTAATTTATCTGAAAAGTTTTTTTCAAGGTCTTGAGCCATATCATTAGAAGCTGTTAACCACATACTTGATGATGCAAGAATTTTTGTTTCGGAGCCGTTTTCTGATGTTTTAAAAATAACAGGGTCTGAACCTTTATAATTTGCAAGTGTATCTTTAAGTGCTACTAGCGACTCAAACGTAACATTATTATTTAATGAAATAGTAACAATATTACTATTTTCAACAGGAGTAATTTTTTCAATAATAATTTGAGGATTACTTTCTTCACGTTTTTGGTATTTGCCTGAAATTATAACTTTTTTTTCTTGCTCAATAAAAGAATTATAAGTTTGAAGTATTTTATGAAAAGCAACAAAATCTATTTCGCCTGTTAAATCTTCAATAACTCCAGCTTTAATAAACTTTGTCGGATCTTTTTTTGTTGCTATTTGTCTAACACTAGTTATAAGCCCGCAAATAGTAACGTATGAATCGTTTGGTGCTTCTTCTAAATCGGCTATGCTGTGTGTTGTAAGAAAGGGAAGCTTATCTCTTATTGCCTCAAGAGGGTGAGAGGTAAGGTAAAATCCTAAGTATTCCTTTTCAAATTCCTGTATTTCTTTTTCTGAATAATCTTCATCGCTTCCATATAATTCAAAGGAATTCATTTGATAACTATTACCGCCTGTAGAACCGCCAAGTCCAGCAAATAAGCTAACTTGTCCCATTTCTTTTGCTTCATATTCTCTTGTTGCAGCATTTAGTATATTTTCAACATTATTAATTATTTTTTTTCTGCAAGGTTCAAGACAAATCATAGCTCCAGATTTTGCATAATTTTCTATTGCTTTCCTGTTGATAATTTTAGGATTAATTCTTTGAATAAAATCCTCTAAAGATTTAAACGGGCCATTTTTTTCTTTTTCTTCAACAGTAGATTTAAGAACTATATCGCCTATACCTTTAATAGAATTAAGTCCAAAGCGGATATTATCACCGTCTGGAGTAAATTCTGCGTTTGATTTATTTATATCAGGTGGTAAAACTTTAATCCCTAATTTTTGAGCTTCTGAAATATAAAGCTGAATTTTTTCAAGGTCATCTTTAGAGTTCGTTAACATTGCACACAGGTATTCAACAGGATAATGAGCTTTTAAATATGCAGTTTGATAGGCAACAAACGCATAGCAAGCAGAGTGCGACCTGTTAAAGCAGTAGCTTGCAAAGCTTCCAATTTGTTCAAAAAGCTCTTTTGCATCAGCTTCTTTCATCCCTTTTGCAACGCACTTTTCAATAAAAGGAGTTTCAAGTTTTTCAAGCTCCTCTGGATGTTTTTTTGCTAAAATACGGCGCACCATATCAGCTCCGCCAAGAGTATAGTCTGCAAGAACTTGGAATATCTGCATAATTTGTTCTTGATAAACCATAGTTCCGTATGTATCTTTTAATACATTCTCCAAAAGTGGATGTGTGTATGAAATTTCAAGCTGACCGTGTTTTCTTTTTACAAAAGTTTCCACCATTCCTGAACCTAAAGGCCCTGGTCTAAACAGAGCTACTAATGCGCCTAAATCTTCAAAGACAGAGGGCTTTAAGTCTCGCACTAGTTTTTTCATCCCTGTAGATTCTAACTGGAACACCCCGTCTGTATTTCCGTTCATCAGCATTTTAAAAGTTTCTTCATCATCAAGGGGAATATTATTAATATCAATATCCACGCCGTGTCTTTGTTTTATTAAATCTAAAGTCTGCTTTATGATAGTTAAGTTTTTCAGTCCTAAAAAGTCCATTTTAAGAAGTCCGATTTTTTCGCAGTCCTCTTTAGGATACTGTGTAATGACATTTCCTTCTTTTGCGTATTGAACGGGAACTATTTCATCAAGCGGGCTGTGTGAAATAATTACTCCTGCTGCGTGCATGCCTGTATTTTGTTTAATACCCTCTATTTTAATAGCCTCATCAATTATTCTTCTAATAAGGGCATCTTCCTCGTATACCTTTTTTAAATCTGGAGAAACTTGTAGAGCTTTTTCAATAGTCATACCTATTTCAGAGGGAACAAACTGGCTGACCTTGTTAGATATTTCAAACGGTAAATTCATAACTCTAGCAACTGCTTTAATTGCAGCTTTTGCCGACAATGTACCAAAGGTGACAATTTGGCAGACTTTATCTTTACCGTATTTTTGAGTAACATATTCAATAACTTTTTCACGACCATCGCCAAAGTCAATATCGACATCAGGCATTGATATACGTTCTGGGTTTAAAAATCTTTCAAACAATAAGTGGTGCTTAATAGGGTCTAGGTCGGTAATTCCAAGTGCATAAGCAACTAAACTTCCAGCAGCTGAGCCTCTGCCTGGGCCGACGGGAATACCGTGTGTTTTTGCGAAATTTATAAAATCCCATACAATTAAAAAGTATGCATCAAACCCCATTTTATTAATTATTTCAAGCTCATATTTACATCTTTCTTTAATTTCATCTGTTATTTCGCCATATCTTTCATCAATTCCTTTTCTTACTAGATATCCTAAATATGAGGGTATTGTATGATTTTTAGGAACTTCAAAGGATGGAAGTATATTTTCACCCATTTTAATTATTACGTGGCATTTATCAGCAATAATTGCAGTGTTTTCAATGGCTTGTTCAAATAAGTCTGAATTCATCCATTTGAAAGCTTCACGCAGTTCATCAATTGTTTTAACGTAAAATTCGTTGTTAGGAAATCTAAACCTATCCTCATCTTCTTTAAGTGCGTTAGTTTGAATACAAAGCAGAGTATCATGCCAGGCAGCGTCTTCTTTCCTTAAATAGTGGCTATCGTTGGTAATAACCATAGGGATTTCAAGCTCTTGTGCAATTTTAATCAATTCAGGGTTGGCTTGTTTTTCTTCGGGAAGATTATGGTCTTGAAGTTCTATATAAAAATCGTCTTTAAAAAGGTCTTTAAAATATTGAGCTGTTCTTTTAGCGCCCTCTTTATTTCCGTTAATAATATTTCTTGAAATTTCCCCTTGAATGCAGGCAGAAAGGCAAATTAATCCTTCTGAGTGTGCCTCTAATAATTCTTTGTTAATTCTAGGACGTCTATAAAATCCTTTAATATGTGCTATAGAAACTAATTTAACAAGATTTTGATATCCTGTATTATTTTTTGCCAGCAATACGAGGTGATAACGCTCTGCATTATTGTTGTTAACATCTTCAATATCACCGTTAATAACGTAAAATTCACAGCCTAAAATTACTTTAAATTGCTTTTCTTTGCCGAGTCTGTATAATTCAATAGCACCGTACATAACACCGTGGTCGGTAACGGCTGCAGCCTCAAACCCATTTTGCATGGAAAATTCTATAAGTTCTTTATTTCTTATTGCGCCGTCTAACAGACTGTATTCAGAGTGAACATGCAAAGGCACATATCGCATTTATCTATCCCTTTAATCCCGACTTATCTCTATTTTATTTTACAACGCGGGATAAGTAAAAGTAAATTAAAGATGTTTTTATGTAACGATTTTTGCTATTAATTTTGTTTTATCTTTTGAAAAATCTGTTATCAGTACTTTTTGGATAGTATCTTTGTAATTGTCACTTGCACTGCAAAGAATATTAATATAATTTTTTGTTACGCCTTTAAGCATATTTGTTTTTTTATCACGTCTTTTTTCAAAAATAACTTCATTTACGCAATCTATATTATTTTTAAGAAACTGTATATATTTTTCATCAGAAAGTTGTTGAATTAAAGCACTACGGCGTTTTTTTTCGCTATCATTAACTTGATTATCCATTAAATCTGCTTTAGTGCCTTTTCGCCTTGAATATGGAAATACGTGTATTCTTGACAGATTAAGAGATTTTAGATTGTTAAGTGTAATTTCAAAATCTTCATTATTTTCATCTGGAAATCCTGCAATGATATCACAGCCGATAAAGGCTTTATCAAATTTTTTATTGATTTTGCATACTAATTCTTTTATTTTATCGGAAGTATAAAATCTGTTCATATTCTTAAGCGTTTTATCGCAAACAGATTGGAGTGACAAATGAAAATGCGGGCAGAATTTTTTAGACTCAGACAGGAAGTTTATAAACTTGTCATCTAATTCCTGCGGGTTTAAACTGCCTAACCTGTAGCGTTTTATAGGTGTCTTTTCAATCTCCTCAAGCAAATTAATCAGCGATTTTTTTTCATTAAAATCCATTCCCCACTGCCCAATGTGAATACCCGTTAAAACAGTTTCATAATAGCCGTGTTCAACAAACAGATTAATTTGCTCTAAAATATTTTCCACCGAATTTGAGCGGTTTTTACCTCTTGCAAACGGTATAGTACAATAACTACACCTGTTATTACATCCGTCTTGAATTTTTACAAATGCTCTTGTTTTATCTGTTTGATTTATTTTTTGATATCTGAATTCATCGTGAGAAAAAATATCAGATACGCAAAAGTTGTTGTTATTATTAAGTATTTTAGCAATATCATTTTTTTCATAATTACCTATGATAAAATCGGCAATATTATCATTTAATAATTTTTCTTTTTGTAATTGAGCCATACAACCAGTTAAGACGGTTTTTACATTGGGATTTTCCCTTTTTGCGTGCCTCAAATAGGAAAGATTTTTGCTGTCTGCAATGTGAGTAACGGAGCAGGAATTTAAAATGTAAAAATCTGCATCACATATACTTTGAACCTCTTTAAAGCCGCTAAGGGAGAGCAGTTCTGAGATTGTTGCCGATTCTAACTGATTGGTTTTGCACCCTAATGTTTTAATAATAAAGTTTTTCATTTGTTTAAAAATTTTAATACAAATTTATTT
>CANQRT010000060.1 GCA_947626325.1 Candidatus Gastranaerophilales bacterium
GGCTCAAGCTGCGGAACTCGCCTCACTTTGTGAGGCTCAAACAGTCCTCGCTTTGACGCTGCCTCGTAAAGAAGTTTAACTATACTCCGCAAGGGACTTTAATTTTTATATTATTTGCTTTCCATTTTAGTCTTATTAAACTTTAAAAGGATTTTCCAATATTATAGTCTGCTCTCTATCTGCCCCTACACTTATTATTTTTATAGGAATGCCCACTAATTCTTCTAACCTGTTTAAATATATTCTTGCATTTTCAGGCAGTTCCTCTAAGGACTTCACATTTGATATGTCTGATTTCCAGCCCTTAAATGTTTCATATACTGGCTCTAAATACTTGTGTAAATTTATGTTCGTAGGATAGTCTTGATATATTTGTCCGCTGCGTTTGTCTTTGTATGCTATACATACTTTTAATTCATCGAAATCATTAAATACATCAATTTTTGTTATTGCCATTTGAGTTAATCCGCCAACAAGCACACAATATCTTGATAAAACAGCATCAAACCATCCGCACCGACGAGGTCTGCCTGTTGTAGTTCCAAATTCACCTCCAATTGTTCTTATTCTCTCACCCGTTTCATTTGTTAATTCGGTTATAAAAGGGCCTTCTCCTACTCTTGTTACATAGGCTTTCGTTACTCCGATTACGTTCTCTATATGAGTCGGGCCTATTCCGCTCCCTGTCGCAGCTCCGCCGCCTATCGGGTTTGAACTTGTTACGTATGGATATGTTCCGTAGTCTATATCAAGCATTATTCCTTGTGCACCTTCAAATAAGATTTTTTTATCTTCTCGTAATGTTTCTGATAGCTTTTTAACCCAATCTTTAGCTACATAAGGTTTAAATATTTGTGCATACTTTTTGCAGTATTCCAGCATTTCTTCTTTTGAGTATGTTTTTGTTCCATAGACTTCTTTTAAAATTTTATTTTTTAACGGTAATATTGCTTCTAGTCTTGAATTTAAAAGTTCTTCATCATATAAATCTTGAATTTTTAGCCCGTATCGACCAACTTTATCAGAGTATGTCGGGCCTATTCCCTTTTTTGTTGTGCCTATTTTATTTGTTTTTGATGAGTTTTCACTTATTCCGTCTATATCTATGTGATATGGCAGTGTTATTGTTGCTAAAGGACTGATTTTTAAATTTGATAAATCAACGTTTCTTTCTTTAAGTTCTTGTATCTCTTTTAAAAATGTTTCAGGATGTATTACTGTTCCTGCGCCAATAAAGCAATATTTGTTTTTATATAAAACACCAGACGGTATTAAATGAAATTTATATGTCTCATTATCAACTACTACTGTATGACCTGCATTACAACCGCCTTGATATCTTATAATTACATCAGCATACTGCGCAAGCAAATCTGTGATTTTTGCTTTCCCTTCATCACCCCACTGCGCACCAACAACAACCGTATTTTTCATATCCGCCCTTTCAATTAGCATGTCTGCTAATTAAAAGTATAAAACAAATTTTTAATTATTAAAATCAATTTACATTAGCAGCTGCAGTCGCTTTATATAACCCGATTTGATTTATAAAATAGTCTGTTCTATCTGTTGTTACAAGCTTTTCGGTGGTTAGCATGCTCTCACGTTTTTGAAGTAAATCTAAATTTGATATTATACCTTCTTTAAATTTCATTTGTGTAAATTTAAAATCTGATTTTTCTACTTCGTAACTTTCCAGTGTTTTTAAATACTTTTCGTTGTCCAGCTTTAAATCGCATAACGCATCATTTACTTCTTGAACTGAGGTAAGATATGTTTTTTTATAAGTTTCAATGGCTTGATTGTATTTATTTTTTTGGAGTTTTAAGTTTGCAATCTTACTTCCGCCCGTAAATAAAGGTAACATAGCATTTCCTGCAAGCAAGGCTATAGAGTTTGTCCAGTTCATTGCACTTAAATACTTTGTTGAGTTGAATGAAATTAATCCTAGTATATTAAATGTGGGTAGAAAATCTTTCTTTGCCGCTCTGATTTCAAGTCCTGTTTTTTTTAGCATGAGTTCGCTTGCCAGGTAATCTGGGCGGTTTTCTATAACTTCTGATGAAATAAAATCAGGAATTTTTTTGTTTATTACAAGTTCATCAAAAGATATTCTTTTAAAATCCGCCTTATTCTCAGGTGTTTCGCCTGTTAAAACCGCAAGCATGTTTAATAATCTTTCACGTGATTTTATTAAATCTGATAAATCAGCTTCTGCTCTTATATATGCTTTTTGGGCATTTACTGTATCAGCTGTTGAGATAAGTCCTTGCTCGTTACTGATTTCCATTAAATCATATATTTTTTTTCTGTCATTTATTATATCTTTTTGAATTTCTATAAGTTTATCAAGCTTGACTATGTTGTAATATGTACTGCCAGTTGCACTTACTGTTGATATGTATGATGCCCTTTCATTTTGGCGCATTGCCTCTATCAGTTTATCCATAGCTTTTGTTTTATCTCGATTTTTACCAAATAGGTCAAGCTCATAATTGGCAAATAATGGCAGTGAAATTAACCCGTCAGAATTTGTAGTTCCAGGTAATTTATATAAAGCAGGTACAGCCCCTATTCCTACTGAAGGCAGTTCTTTTGCTCTTACAAGATTTTTATTTTCTGTTGTTTCTTCAACTTTTAATGTAGCTGTTTTTAAATCGTGGTTATTTTGTATCGTTTTTATAATATAATCCATTAAAATTGGATCGTTTAGCTCTTGCCACCAACCTATATTCACATAAGAATATGCAGTTTGTTCATCCGTTATTTGTTTTTTTGAAGCAAAAACAGGGTTTTGTATTGATGTAAAAAACAACAAAAGTAATAATGATATAATTTTTTTAACTTTCATTAAGTTCTCCAAAAACTTTTACATAACGGTTCTTGAAATTTGCCATTATTTCAATAACATACTAATATATTTATAGAGTAAAAGCAAATTAAAAATGGATTTATTATGAGCGGTGAAGATACTAAAAATTCTAAGAAAAAAGTTATATTTATAATAATAGGAATTGCTGTACTTATATTAGCAGTGTTGTTTTATCTTAATTCAAGAAGATTTGAGTCAACTGATGATGCTTATGTTGAAAGTGATTTAATTCAAATAGCAGCGAGAGTTTCAGGTCAAGTTAAAGAAATTTATATTAAAGATAATCAAAATATTAAAGAGGGCGATTTAATTGCTAAGATTGATGATGCGGATTACAAAGTAAAATTAGAGCAAGCGCAGGCGTTATATGAAAAAGCACTTTATTCTCAAAAAGTTGCAAAGGCTAAATTAAATGCCGTTAACTCTGAAATTTCACTGGCAAAAAAAGATTTGGACAGATATAAAAATTTATATGCGGCAGGTGCAGTATCTCAGCAGACTCTTGATAGCGCTCAAACCCGTTATGACAATACAAAGGCTAAATTGCTTCAAGCAGAAGAAGATATTTTATCAAATTCAAATAACAAAGTTGCAGATGCTGATTTGCGTGCATTAAAAGCTCAGCGTGATCAAGCAGAGTTGTATTTAAAATATACTGATGTCATTGCTCCTAATTCGGGTACTGTTACTAATAAAAATGTAGATAAAGGTAAATATGTTCAGGCAGGACAGCCTTTATTTATGCTCGTTAGTGATAATTTTTGGATAGAGGCTAATTTTAAAGAAAATCAAGTCGGAAAAATGAAAGAAGGACAAGCTGTTGAAATTAAAATTGATGCTTTTCCTAATAAAACATTTAAAGGAAAAATAGACAGTATTCAAAGAGCTTCTGGCGCTAAATCAAGTTTATTCCCGCCTGAAAACGCAGTAGGCTCTTTCGTTAAAATTGTTCAAAGAGTCCCAGTTAAAATTGTATTTACAGAGGATATCGATCCTGCTAAATATAATATTGCTGCAGGTATGAGTGTTGTTCCTAAGGTTAAAATTAAATAATAAAAAAACGTAACAAAAACTTTATATTGCATATATTATTTTGATTGAAAATAGTATCATGATTTCGAGGGAACGGAATTATGCATGTTAAAAAAGTTAAATCTGTAATTCTTGCTGCAGGTAAAGGAACAAGAATGAAGTCTGCGCTTCCTAAAGTTCTGCATACTATATTTGATAAACCCTTGCTTGCTTATGTCCTTGAAGCCCTCGATAAATCAGGTTATATTGATGAAAAATTTGTTATTGTCGGGCATGAGGCTGAAAAAGTTGAAAATTACGTTAATGATAATTTTTCTGGTGCAAAATGTGTTTTGCAATCTCCTCAACTCGGTACTGGTGATGCCGTTTCTAAGGTAGTTCCTTATTTAAAAGATTTTGACGGATATGTTGTAGTCGTTTGCGGTGATACCCCTCTCATTGAGCCTGATACAATAAAGAATTTTGTTGAGTTCCACGATAACAATGATGCTGATTTGACAGTTATGTCAGCGGTTTTTGATAATCCTAAAAATTATGGCAGAATTGTAAGAGATAAAAATAATAAATTTACCGCAATCGTTGAAGAAAAAGATGCAACACCTAACCAGAAAGCTATAAAAGAAGTTAATGCAGGAATTTATTGTATTAACTGGAAAACTGTTTCTGAAGCATTTAGTAATCTTAAAAATAACAATGCGCAAGGCGAATATTATTTAACGGATATTGTTAAATGGGCAGTTGAAAAGAATTTAAAAGTTCAATCTTATATTTTGGATAATAATGAAGAAATTTTTGGAATAAATTCTAAAATACAATTAGCACAAGCAACAAAGTCATTAAATAAAAAATCTTTAGAACGCTTAATGGAGGAGGGTGTTCAAATAACAGATCCAAATAGTACATTTATATCGCCTGAAACTACTATTGAAGCGGATACTATAATATTGCCTAACGTATATATAACAGGCAAAAATCAAATAGGTAAAAATTGTAAAATCGGGCCATTCTCTCACATAAGAGGCGGTGCGGTTATTGGAGATAATGTTAGAATTGGCAACTTCGTTGAAATTAAAAAATCAGTTATTAAAGACAATACGAATGTTTCTCATTTAAGCTATGTTGGTGATGCGAAACTTGGTTCTCACGTAAATATAGGCGCAGGAACGATAACGGCAAATTACAATCCGATATCAAAAGTAAAGAGTGAAACAATTATAAAAGACGGTGCTAATACAGGCTCAAATTCTGTACTTATCGCACCTGTAACGATAAATGAAATGGCATCAGTAGGCGCAGGCAGTATTATCACAAAAGATGTTGAAGCGTACTCGCTTGCAGTTACTCGTCCGCCGTTAAGACAACTCTCTAATTGGGTTAAAATGAAAATAGAACAGCTATCAGGAGGCATAAAATAATGGAATTGGAATTAGCATTTCCGCAAGGGATAAAAACAATAAATCCTACACATGATATTAAACTATTTGCTGGGCGCTCAAATATGCAGCTTGCTCAAGAAATTGCAGAGTATTTAGGTACAACAGTTGGACCTATGATAGTTAAAAATTTTGCGGACGGTGAAATTTACGTTCAAGTCCAGGAAAGTATTAGGGGTGATGATGTATTTATTGTTCAACCTGTTTGCAATCCTGTTAATGAAAATTTAATGGAATTATTAATTATTATTGATGCGTTTAAGCGTGCAAGTGCTAAATCCATTACGGCAGTAATTCCTTATTACGGGTATGCAAGACAGGATAGAAAAACCTCGGGCAGAGAAGCTATTACGGCTAAACTTGTTGCTGATTTGCTTACTACGGCAGGTGCTGATAGAATTCTTGCCATGGACTTGCATACAGGACAAATTCAAGGTTTCTTTAATATCCTTGTTGACCATATTTATGCTACTTCAGTTATTGTGGATTATGTTAAAAAATTGAATATTCCGACGGATGACTTGGTTATTGTCAGCCCAGATATGGGCGGTGTAACCCGTTCAAGATATTTTGCAAAACAAATGAACTGTCCTATGGCAATTATAGATAAAAGAAGAAATCGTCATAATGAGGCAATTGCAGTTAATATTATCGGTGATATATTGGATAAAACCTGCATTATGTTTGATGATATTATTGATACTGCAGGTACAATATGCGGTGCAGCCCAGCTGTTAAAGGAAAAGGGTGCAAAAGATGTTTATGTATGTGCAACTCATCCAGTATTTTCTGGCCCTGCGCTTGAAAGATTGGAAAAAGCTCCTATTAAAGAAGTTGTAGTTACTAATACAATTCCGTTAAATAAAAACTTCTTACCCGAAAAAATAACACAATTAAGTGTAGCTCCGCTTTTAGGTGAGGCTATTTCAAGAATACATGACGGTGAATCTGTAAGCTCATTATTTGGGTTTGAAAAAGAATACGACCAATAATAAATATAAATATGTATAATTTAAAATCAGCGCAAACGTACTAAACTTTGCGCTGATTTTTTTTGTAAACCTTATGTTATAATTTACTCATAAAAAGGAGCGTAAAATGTTTTGGAATAAAAATGTTAATTTAAAAAATATTCTTTTTGGAATAGTAATAGTATTTCTTATCTGGTTTATAATACAGATAAAAAGCATTGCGCTTCTTGCTTTTGGTTCATTTGTACTTGCGTGTTCATTAAATCCTGCAGTGGATAAATTAAGCAAAAAAATGAAACGCTCGCTTGCTTCTACAATAGTTATTTTAGGTACAATACTTATTGTAATTTTATTTTTAATTCCGATTATATCTATTTCAATTCAAGAAATACATCAGTTTATAAATAATATTCCTCAGTATATAAACGGAATAACAGAATTTTTAAGTAATAAAACAATAATGGGCAAACCGTTAGTTGAATTTATAAATATGGAAACCATAACAAACGGAACTTCCCAGCTTGCAACGGGGGTGGTAAATAAGTCAATTAATTTCACAATGGCTTTTATGGAAACGATAACAATTGTAATCACCATGGGGGTAATTGTATTTTACATGCTAAATGAAAAAAACTTAACCCGAGATGCAATTATATCAGTATTCCCGCCGAAAATGAAGCAGAAGGCTAAGGATGTGTATGAAAATATAGAACATAAAGTTGGCGGATACGTTATAGCACAAGTGCTTTCAATGTCTACAGTTGCAATCTTTACAGCAGTTGGATTAATGGTATTAAAAGTTCCTTATGCCATATTATTGGGATTAATAGCTGGGTTATTGGATATAGTTCCAATAGCAGGGCCTACAATCGCCTTTGCGCTGGGGATATTATGTGCAAGCCAGCAAGGGTTACTGATTGTTGTATTAACTGCTGTAATCTATTTAGCGGCTCAATGGGTATCAAATAATTTTGTACGTCCCTTGGTGTTTGGCAAATTCTTAAATTTACATCCTATAATAATAATCTTTGCCTTTTTAATTGCAGCTCAGTTCTTGGGTGTGTGGGGCGTAATTTTATCACCTGCAATAGCTGCATTATTATTGACCTTGTTTGATGAGTTATATTTAAAAACCATAAATACCTGCAAAAAAGAAAAGCCTGAAGACGAATGCAGCTAAACGAAAAATATTTATATAACCCGCAAAAAACAAGTGAAGTAAAGTTAAATGTATGGTGTGCATTTCCTGCCGTATATAATTTTGGAATGTCGGCTTTAGGTTATTTAAAAGTATTCCAGTTAATAGATAGCATAGACGGAATATACGCAGAGCGAATATTTACAGATACAGATAAAACACAAATAAGAAGTTCTGATGTTGATATTTTATCTTTTTCGTTCTCTTTTGAACTTGACTATTTAGGGATATTAAAGATATTAGAAAAGTATCAAATCCCATTTTTAGCTGAAGAAAGAGAGGAAAAACATCCTTTAATATACGGCGGCGGCCCTGTTTTAAGTGCAAATCCAGAGCCTTATGCACTTTTCTTTGATTTTATAATGATAGGTGATGCTGAACCGCATATTAAAGAAGTTTTTGAAATTTTAAGAGATAATGCGGATAAAACAAAACAAGAAAAATTAAAATTAATTTCTAATATAGAGGGAGTTTATGTTCCGCAGTTTAAAACTGAAAATTACAAAGTAAAAAAGGTATCGGCAGATTTGAATTCATGTGTTGCAACTCCGATATTAACTCCAGATAGTTTTTTCCCTAATACTTTTATAATAGAAGTTGAGCGGGGATGTCCTCAAAAATGCGGATTTTGTTTGACCTCTTATATTAATACTCCTGTAAGGTTTTGCCCGTATGAACAAATTGTTGAGCAAATAGAACTGGGGTTAAAATACACTCATAAAATTGCGTTATTAGGGGCATTAATATGTTCACATCCGAGGATTGATGATATTTGCGATTATATAATTAAGAAAGCGGAGGAGATAAGTGATTTAGAAGTAAGTGTATCTTCCTTAAGGGCGGATTATGTTTCCGATAAAACGCTTGAAATGCTGCGCAAATGCGGACAAAAAACAGCGACAATTGCGCTTGAAGCAGGAAGTGAAAGACTGCGTAATGTAATAAACAAAAGATTAAAAAGGGAAGATATTTTTTCAGTAATAGAAAAAATGGTGAAATTCGGATTTAATGGGGTAAAAATATACGGAATAATAGGTCTCCCTA
>CANQRT010000061.1 GCA_947626325.1 Candidatus Gastranaerophilales bacterium
GAAAAAAAACCCAAAGCCCGCAATTGTTAAACATCACCTTAATAAAATAACCCGACCGAGGATTAACAAATTTTTATAAAACAATTTAAAGGATTGGTTATTATATTGATTGTTGAGAATTTACGGTTAAAACGTAAATTTTTTACGTTTTTTAGGTCGATATAAAACAAATAAGGAGCTAAAAATGTCAACAAAAGCCTTTAAGCAAGAAAAAATTGAAGCTATGAAAGAAAATTTTTCAAAGGCTAAAGTTGCAGTAGTTACTGAATATAGAGGATTAACGGTAGAAGAAATAACAAATCTGCGCCGTAATCTGCAAAAAGAAAACAGCGACTATATGGTAACAAAAAACACTTTAGCAAAAGTAGCTTCAAAAGGAACTCAGTTTGAAGTTCTTTCAGAAACATTAAAAGGACCTGTTGCAATAGCATTTGGTTTCCAAGACGAGGTAGCACCTGCAAAGATTTTAACTAAATTCATCAAAGATGTAAAAAAAGGTGAAATCATAGCATCAGTACTCGACGGAAAACTATTAAGTGCAAAAGAAACAGAAGTACTTGCAAATCTTCCTTCAAAAGAAGAATTATATGCGAAATTACTTGGCAGCATAAACTCACCTGCTACAGGTATAGTTGGAGCTGTTAATGCAGTAATGAGCAGCTTAGTAAGAGCAATGGATCAAGTTGCTAAACAAAAAACAGCATAGTGAAATTGCAAAAGAGTAACAATCAGTAAAGTATTAAAAACAATTAAAAGGAGAAATAAAATGAGTGTAGAAGCAATTTTAGAATCAATTGAAAAATTAACATTAATTGAAGCAGCAGAATTAGTAAAAGCAATGGAAGAAAAATTTGGTGTATCAGCTGCAGCTCCCGTAGCTGTAGCAGCTGCAGCAGCACCAGCAGCAGGTGCAGCAGCAGGCGCTGAAGAAGCATCAGAAGTTACTGTTGTATTAGCATCAGCAGGCGCTAATAAAATCGCTGTTCTTAAAGAAGTTAGAGCTATCACAGGTTTAGGTTTAAAAGAAGCTAAAGATTTAGTAGACGGAGCTCCAAAACCATTAAAAGAAGGCGTTAAGAAAGAAGACGCTGAAGCTATGAAAAAACAACTTGAAGCAGCAGGCGCTACAGTCGAATTGAAATAGCGCCCGCAGAGCGGGTTTCAAGTTGGGCTCAAATATAACAAGTTAGACCAAACTTTGAAACTGCCGCTGCAGTCCGCAGAGCGGGTTCCAAGAGGGGCTCAAATATAACAAGTTAGACCAAACTTTGAAACTGCCACTGCAGTCCGCAGAGCAGGTTCCAAGTTGGACACAAGCCTAAGTTAATAAAAACTGAAAAAAGAGATTGCAAAATGCAATCTCTTTTTTATTGCCTCAATGACCTAATCCTTCAATATTTTTTAATCGGTCTTTTAAGTAATATTCAAACCCGTTTTTATATTTAATACTAAATTTGGTACTAAGTTATAACGGAGAAGAAAAATGAAAAAATTTTATTTACTGATTTTATCTATCGTTTGTTTAAGCGCAATGAGCGTTTATGCAGAAAGCCCATGCGACGGTGAAATGGGGATGAAACAAAATTCAATGTATGGTTCTCAATACTCAAACCAATATCAAAAACCAAACTGCGGATGTAAAAAACACACATACAAAAAAGCAGATTCGTGTGCTAAGCCTTGTTCAAAACCATGTGCAAAACCCTGCGACTCATTGCCGCCAGAGCCTGAATATACTTGTTCAACTCCTTGCAGCGGATTTTTATGCACTGGCAGAGAAGCTGATACTTTATTTCAATGTATGAATTTAAGTAAAACTCAAATTTGCAACGCTATGAAAATCAATGATAAGTATCAACAAGAGATTTTAAGTTTAAATGAGAGAATACAATGTGAACATGAAAAATATTATCAATTAAAAAACAGCTGTGCTAAATTTGGTGAAAGACATAAACAAAAACGACTTGTTAAGAAATTAGAGAAAAAGAGAAAAGAAATCTGCAAATGTTATGAAAAACAATTTGAAGCAACGCTATCCGATATGCAAAGAAAAGCATACAGAAAAGCAAAGAAATAAAAAGGAGCTCATAAGAGCTCTTTTTTTATGAAATAAAATAATACAAATAAAGGGTTTACTTTGAAAAAAAAATAATTAATATGTAAATACGGCAGACTATAAAAAGGAGCTAAGTATGAGCATATTAAACGGACAATCACTTTTAGCAAGTGCAATGGCAGGATTAACAAATACATATTCAACATTAATGAGCGCCCACAGTTCATCAGGCAAAGGTTTAACTCTTAATGATTTAGCAAATGTTTCATCATCAACAATGATGACCCTAGGCGGGAATTATTCATTTTTACAATATTTAACCTCAAATTTTGCATCACTTGATAAAGACGGCGACGGTGAAATTACTGGAAATGATTTAAACAATCTTATGAACACAATGCAATCTCAAGGTTTAACATATAGTGAAATTCAAGCATTATGCAGTAACGGAAACTCTGATAATTCATTATTATCAACCGTTTTAACTTATTTTAATAAAATAGATGCAAATGGTGACGGACGTGTTACCAGTGAGGAAATAACAAAATTTTCTTATGACTGCGATAGATACAATGCTGAAGCAAAATACAAATCCTACAAAGCTTCATCAACGAGTTTATACTACAATGACGGGGTTGAAGATGATACAACAAGTGTTTTAGATAGTCTTAAACCAAATCTAAATTCAAATTCATAAAAAAAATCAAACTAAAAAAATAAAAGGCTTAAAAAATAAGCCTTTTATTTTTGTTAATTTTTTTGAATTTAAAAGTTTTGAGTTTAAAATTAATAATATGATAAAAAGGTTCATAGCATATATTTTTATATATATTTTAATAATCCTTCTGCCGCAAACTAATAGCAGTATTAGTATTTTTGAGCCTATTATACAAAAGGCGGAGGCGGAAGAAGTATTAAAAATCAACTCAATAAATTTTGATAATTCTGATTCCATAATATTTTTAGGCACATCAGGCGGAAGTGAAGATACAGAGTCATTTAAAATAACAAAAAAAATACTTACAGAACCCGATAGAGTCATATTTGATATAGAAAATGCGATAATAACATTTCCAAACGCTTCTTATGAACTAAAAAACAGCAGATTAACGCAGGTAAAAATTGCACAAAATACGATAAATCCAAACGTAGTAAGACTCGTAATTAAAAATTCAAAAAATTATGACACATCTAAAATAAAAGTTTTAAAGATAAAAAATAATATAATAATCAAACTAAGCAACGAAAAACCACTTCAGCAATATTTAACTCAAATATACAAGGAAACAAAAGAAAGCTCGGTGGAGTATAACGATAAAGCAGTGGTGATACCCGAAGAAAAGCCCACTGTAAGCAGTGAGTCTGACGAGATTTTTAATAGAGTCCAACGAGCATTTAAAGAAGATGAAAATAATGAGCTTGTAAGACCAAATATTGAGCAAAAACAAGCAAGATTAAAATCAAGATTTTTTCTAGAAAAAGCAGTGGTAAAAAGCGGAAATTTACTTTTATCAGGTATTGGAGTAATCAATATAGAAAAACCTTTTACTCTAACAGAACCCTCTAGAATAATTTTTGATTTGCCAAACACAATTGTAATACAAGAGTTAAGGGATAAAGAAATAAGATTATCAGATACTGACACTGTAAAAATAGGTCAATTTGAACCTTCAAAAGCCAGAATTGTAATAAAAACACAAACTCCGCAAAATTATGTGCCTATATATTCAAGCAATCTTCAAACAGTGTTAATTACAAACAGAAGCAAACTTTTCAACATAGATATTTTAAGTAATTCATCCGAATTAACATATTTTAAAGAGCAAGCAATTAATACTACAACTGATGTTATAAACATAATGTTTTCTCAGCCCATAATATACTCAATACAAAAGCAGGCAGGGGAATTAAAAGTTACGTTTTATAATTTAACCAAATTCAATACAACATCATTCAATACAGTAGCTCAAAAGAATAACAATGGTTTTGAAGCAAGGCAGACTGGAAATACTTACACAATAACATTTCCTGCTGACAAAAATACGCTTGTTGACTGCTATGAAACTTTAAATGCAACGCAATTAAGATTTGTAATTACACACCAAATTCCTGTAAGCGGCTCAACAAGTACAGAAGTAAAAAAGAATACACAAAGTAATGTTGAAAGCCCGTTTGCAGATTTACTTGCAAGACAAAAGAAAGACAGCAGTCTTCAACCAAATAAGAAACACACCAAAAAGCAAAAACAAGTATCAAATAAGATAAAAAATAAAGTAATAATAATAGATCCTGGACATGGCGGAAATGACACAGGTGCAATGAGAGGTAAAATATTAGAAAAAGACATTACACTGCAAATTGCTTTAAAAGTAAGAGAACTACTAAGAGAAAAAGGATTTAATCATGTAATAATGACCAGAACAGGTGATACAACGTTATCATTAGCTCAAAGAGTAGAAACAGCTAACTCACACAAAGCTGATATATACGTAAGTATACATATAAATGCAAGTGTAAAAAGTGAGATTAAGGGTATAGAAACACATTATTATACGGAAGCAGGATATCAAGTTGCAAAAGTTATACATAAAGAGCTCATGGAGAAAGTTGATGCGGTAGATAGAGGCTTGTTTAAGTCTAAATTTTATGTTATAAACCACACAGAAGCCCCATCCGTTTTATTGGAATTAGGATTTATTTCAAATGAAAATGAACGAAATGGACTAACCTCTGAAAAAAGGCAAAAAGAATCTGCACAAGCAATAGCAGAAGGTATAATAAATTATTTAATGGAGCATTAATTAATGAACAATCAACCAATAGGTATATTTGATTCAGGAGTAGGAGGACTAAGTGTATTTGCTGAACTCATTAAACTTATGAGCGAAGAAAATTATATATATTTTGGCGACACAAAAAATCTGCCTTATGGAAATAAAACAAAAGAAGAATTACTTGAAATAAGCGGAAATATTTTTGACTTTTTCCAATCAAAAAATGTAAAAGCGGTAGTTATGGCGTGCAACACAACATCAGCCGTAACATATAACGAATTAAAAGATAAATATGATTTTAAAATATTTCCCATAGTTCAAACAGTATCGAAAGAAATTGCGCTAAAAAACCTTGAAAGGGTAGGAATATTTGCAACTAAAGCAACAACAGATTCGCACGCATACAAGCGGGAAATAAGAAAATATAACGTAAGAACGGAAGTATATGAAATAGCCTGTCCAAAATGGGCTGATATAGCTGAAAAACGACTTCAAAATGAACCTGAAAGCATAGAAGACATTAAAAGCAAATTAAGTATTATGTCCGAATATAAACCAGACAAAATAATATTAGGCTGCACTCATTATCCTTATTTAATAGGAATATTATCTCATTTTGCGCCGTTAGAGTTGTTTATAAATCCAGCAAAAATATTTGTACAAAACATATATCAAGATTTAAAACAATCAGAACTTTTAGGTAATAAAAAAGAATACGAGCCTAAATTTTATGTAAGCTCCAATCCCGAACAATTTATTATGTCATCGAAACTGTTTTATGACGTAAACAATGCCGAAAAAATAACAATTTCAAAATCATTAATAAAATAATAAAAACAAAAAATATAGAAATAAATATATAAATCAGCAGGATTTGATTTTAAAAAAAATATTATTAAATAAACAATATGAGAAAGATATTTGTTTATTTAGTGAGTTTAATAATAATGGCGCTGCCTGCATATTCACAGGTAATAGAGGGCAATATAAGTATGTCTGACAGAGTGCCGAGTGAATTTTTCGGCGACTGGCAGGTCGTTTCCGTCTGCACAAAATCAACGAACAAAGAATATTTTGACGCAACTAGCATGGATATATGGACTCTAAGCCGCAGAGGCGACTTAATAACATTAATGAACCCGCTCTCAGGTGCAAAAGCAGATATCACGGTAAATGATGTAAAAGGCAAAACAGTAAAATTTGAAAAGCGCACTTTATATCCTGATGAAGAATCACTTGAAACCCCAATTTTAACAATAAATGGGGATAATTTTACAGGAGTTGATAAAATAAGTATAAAAACATATAAGAATGGGAAACTTATTAAAGAAGATTACGTCGAATATCAAGTGAAAGGGTCTAAGATATCAGGCGCACCGATATCGGGGATTTTAGGCATTCATTAGAGGAGTAAAGGGGAATGGAGAAAAAGGAAGAATTATTCTACGATGTAATAATACTTGGAGCAGGCCCTGCGGGATGTTCAGCAGCAATATATGCTTCAAGAGGGAATTTAAAAACAGCAATACTTGATATAAATATGTTTGGCGGTCAACCGTCTAATTATCTTGAAATTGAAAATTACCCTGGATATGAAAAAATATGCGGCTATGAATTAATGGAAAAGTTTGAAAATCATACTGATAAATTTGGAGCTGACAAATTTCCATGTATTGAAATTCACAGAATAAACCTAACCTCAGAGCTAAAAGAAGTAGAAACAAAAGATAAAATTTTCAAATCTAAAACTGTAATAATTGCAACAGGGGCACAGGCAAAAAAGTTAAATATCCCAGGCGAAGAAGAATTTAAAGGCCGCGGAGTAAGTTACTGCGCAGTATGTGACGGAGCATTTTATAAAGATAAAACTGTAACAGTAGTAGGTGGAGGCAATTCTGCTCTTGAAGAAGCAATGTATTTAACTAAATTTGCTAAAAAAGTATATATAATGCACAGACGTGATAGTTTCAGAGCCGATAAACTTGTATGCTCACGCGCCTGTAAAAATGAAAAAATTGAATTTATTATGAATGCAAATCCTATTGAAATACAAGGGAATAATTGTGTTGAAAAGATAATATTTAAAGACTTAAAAACAGGCGAAAATAAAGAACTGTGTACAGACGGAGTATTTATATATATAGGCTGTAATCCAAATGTAGAAAGCTTAAATGGACAAATAAGCCAAACTGTTGACGGTTATATAGAAACTGATATAAATATGCAAACTTCAGTTCAAGGTGTTTATGCAGCAGGAGATGTAAGAAATACTCCGTTAAGACAGGTAATAACAGCTGCATCAGACGGAGCAATTGCAGCTTGCAGTGCAGTTAAATTTATTGAATTTAGTCAATTACAAAGCGTAAAATAAAGTTTATCCTTAACAAGGCAATAAATTAAAAATTTTTTATTTTATAATTTACATATTTGTAACGTACTTATAACTTTGATATTATATCCTTTATAAGGAAACAATATGTCGAAATATAAAATTTTTATAGTTTTAAATTTATTTATTTTATTTATTATTTTTTGTTTATTATTTGCATATAATCAAACTCAAATAATTTATATTCATGACTTATTTTGGCCATATAAATTTTTTAATGATATATTAAACTGGAATTTTTCTCCAAGAATAATCCCTAATTTAATTAATTACTTATACAGTGTTTTACTGCCGAATTGCCTTAATATGCATCCTTTAGATTTCAGAACTAATATTGTTGTATGCTCTATCAGCAGTTTATGTTTGACTTTTTCCATAGTACTTTTTGCTAAAGGATTTTTTATAAATTCGGATGATAATAAACCAATATTAAATCACTTTGAGTGTATTTTATTATTACCCTTAATATTTTTATACGTATATGCTCCGTTCTTTAAAGAACTGCCTAATATTTCAGATTGCTATATATTTAACAGTATTTTCATGGGAATTGACGATTTAAGCGTGTTTTTTGAACATTGCGGAGGCTTCATTTTATATGTTTTATTTTTAACAATATTGTTTAATATTATATTACACAATAAACAATATACACCAAAGCAAGAAATTGGACTAATTATATTAAGTATTTCATTAGGACTTTGGAGTGAATTTATAAATTTACCGTTATTTATCAGCATAGTTTATATTTGCTTTTTGAATTTAATTATAAAAGCAATAAAAAAAGATAAAGAAAAATACAATTTTATAATTTTTAAAAATTCTTCTTCAAAAAAAATGATAATAGCTTTTATTATAGGAATGTTAATTTTTTATTTTGGCACAGGAGAATTTACAACAACACATTTCGGTACAATATCGGATTATAATGTTTTTGCCAAACTTGGAGAAAATTTGGCGAACATTAATAATTTTAACCAAAGTTTCGTAGATTTCTTTTTTATACAAACTAAAATATATTGGCTGATTATCGCATCTTGTATACTTATATCTATATTTATAATTACAGAAATTAATCAAAGCCATCAAATTAAAGGAGAAAACTTTT
>CANQRT010000062.1 GCA_947626325.1 Candidatus Gastranaerophilales bacterium
GCTCTTGAACAAAACAAATCAATTTATATTTTCATATAAAAGATATCAAAAAGATGAAATTAAAGAAAATCAGCATATTTTAACGATAAGCTTAAAAGATAAATTATCAGACAGCGGAATAATTGGAATTATCGTTGCACACAATGAGCAAAATCAATTATATATTGATGAATGTACAATATCATGCAGAGCATTAGGCAGAAACATTGAAGATATAATGCTTAATTCTGCATTTTTGCAGTTAAAAGACAGATTAAAGACAGATGACAATCTTTTAATTGATTTTAAGATAGGAGAAAGAAATAATCCAGCTAAAATGTGGTTAGAAAAATATGCTGATGAAAATTTAAATGTTAATCAAACTGTAAACTGCAAAATAAAAAGCATAAAAAAATGCGAATTTATTAATATAATATTCTAAAGTCCACAATATAATTTAGTATTCAATTAATTTATTTATAAAGCAGTTTTTACATTCAATATTTTTATATCTATGACTCAATTTATGTATAGGCGTTAATGATATACTCTATTGTAAAAAATACCCCTGACACGGCCTTGGAATTTCCTTTTTCTCGGGCAAGTGCTTCACTTCGCATACGCTGTCATTCAGCTTGCCCTCACTTCTTCGAACTTGTTAGCTGCGCTAACTTCGTTCTACGGAAATTCCGCTCGAACTTATTACAAAACTTCGTTTTGTTACGTTCTCATCGTGTAAAAAATTTTTCGCAATAAAAAATACCCCTGACACGATTCGAACGTGCGACGCCCTCCTTAGGACGGAGGCGCTCTATCCAGCTGAGCTACAGAGGCATATATTAATTATACAACAAATATTATTAATTGAAAAAATTTTTCAAGCATATTAGTATTTTTTTATGACAGCAGAAAAAGACTTAACACAAGGAAACTTAGTAACTACATTGTTAATGTTTGCACTGCCCTATGTCGGGGCAAATTTTTTGCAAGCATTATATGGTGCTGCCGATTTAATAATTGTAGGAAAATTCTGCGACAGCTCGGTAATATCGGCGGTAGCAACAGGCTCACAGCTTTTGCAGACATTAATTTTTTTCATAACTGGATTGACTGTTAGTGCAACAGTATTAATTGGCAGAGCATACGGGGCTAAAGAATACACAAATATTATTAAAATTATTAATACAATGACTGTATGTTTTATAGCTGCGGCAATATTTTTAAGCACTCTAATCATTGCTTTTGATAATCCGCTGTTAAAAATCTTGCAAACACCTATAGAGGCATTCCAGTCCACGAAAGATTATGTCTTTGTCTGTGCTTTAGGCTTGATATTTATATTTGCTTATAACACCATAAGTGCTGTGTTAAGAGGGCTTGGAAACTCAATTATGCCAATGTATTTCGTTGCGGTTTCCTGCTTTATGAATATAATACTTGACATATATTTAGTAGGCAGACTTCACATGGGCGCTCAAGGCGCTGCGATTGCTACCGTTATTTCGCAGGCAGCAAGCGTTATTGCAGGATTAATTTATTTAAGGAAAGGCAACTTCGTTTTTAAATTTAAGTTCACTGGGATAAAGTTTGACATCGAAACGGCAAAAGAATTATTTAAAATCGGACTTCCGCTTTCTCTGCAAGATACTTTAATTCCATTATCATTTTTATTTTTATTCTCGCTAGCAAACTCAATGGGAGTATCAGCTTCCGCCGCATACGGTTCTGTTATAAGATTAAATGCCTTTATGATGTTACCTGCAGGCTCATTCGCCATGGCTTTAACTGCATTAACTGCTCAAAATCTTGGAGCAGGAAATATGAAAAGAAGTGTAAATGCTTTAAAACTTTCAATCTTGTTTGCTTTTTCTTTCGGACTTGTATTTTTCCTATGGCAGCAAATTGCACCATACAGCGCAATTGCAATATTCTCTACAGATAAAAGTGTATTACATGAAGGCGCAAGATATTTAAAATCATTTAGTTTTGATTATTTAATAGTACCTTTTGTATTTTGCTTAAACGGATTTTTCTTCGGGTGCGGAAGAACAGTTTTTGCCGCAGCAAACGCAATATTTTCCGCTTTCGCTGTCAGAATACCTTTAGCCTTCATCCTTTGCACAACAATTCCAAATGCAACTCTATTTCATCTCGGGATAGCACCGCCCAGCGCCTCAATTGTTACAACTTCATCTGCTTTAATTTATTTGATTTATCTGGCAAAAAATAATAAATTATATTCACACAAGTAAAATTTTATAATATCTTAATATCATTTTGAGTTTGAATAAGTTATTATATAAAAAAGTAAGAGATTTTAAAGGGTAATTAAATATGTGCGGAATAGTAGGCTACGTCGGAAAAAGAGATGTCGTTGACGTTATTTTTAAAGGACTTACTAATCTTGAATATAGAGGTTATGACTCAGCAGGCATGGCACTGCAGGACTGCGGAGAATTAAGAATATATAAAACTTTAGGCAAACTCATTAATTTAAAAAACGAGCTTGAAGAAAAAAAATCGGAATTAAAACATCCGACCTCAGGTATCGGACATATCCGCTGGGCAACACACGGTTCTCCGTCATTAGTAAACGCACATCCTCACACATGCAGCTGCGGCAGACTTGTTGTTGTTCATAACGGAATAATTGAAAATTATAAAGAATTGCGTGATGAACTTATAAAAAAAGGATGTAATTTCAGGTCGCAAACAGATACCGAAACAATTGCACACTTAGTTGCTGATGAATATGCAAAAGCAAAAGACTTGGAAACTGCTGTAAGAAATTCAGTTAAACAACTTCAAGGAGCATACGCTATTTGTGTTATGCACAAAGATGTTCCAAATTTAATTATAGGAGCAAGAAAACATGCCCCAATGCTTGTTGGTATCGGCGAAGATGAAAACTTTATCGCAAGCGATACTCCCGCAATTATTGAATACACAAAGAAAACAATTTATTTAGAA
Organism: Candidatus Gastranaerophilales bacterium; assembly: GCA_947626325.1. GTDB lineage: Bacteria > Cyanobacteriota > Vampirovibrionia > Gastranaerophilales > Gastranaerophilaceae > Avigastranaerophilus. Next base: position 2,950 of record CANQRT010000062.1, read on the forward strand.
GATAATGAGATTGCCGTTGTAACAAAGGATAACGTAAAAATTACAGATATTAACGGAAATACTGTAAATAAAAAAATTGAAATGCTTCCGTGGGAACCTGTTGCATTAAGTAAGCTTGGCTATAAGCACTTTATGCTTAAAGAAATCAATGAGCAACCCGACGTTATAAGAAATGTGTTAAACGGCAAACTTTACGACATAGACGCTCCCGTTAATTTAAGCGAAGTAAAAATCGATAAAGAAACTTTGAAGAAACTAAATAAAATTCAAATTATCGCTTGCGGAACATCACTGCACGCAGCAATTGTGGGAAAATATCTAATAGAAGACTTTGCGGGAATTTCAGTTGAAGTAGAAGCCTCAAGCGAATATATTTACAGAAAAACCACAACAGACTCCTCTACACTTGTAATAGGAGTATCTCAATCAGGCGAAACAGCTGATACTATTACAGCTATAAGACAAGCAAAAGAGAAAAATTCTCATATATTAATTATTACTAACCGTCCTGATTCAAATATGGCAAGGTTAGCGGATAGTTTAATTCCTGTTAATGCAGGTATTGAGGTAAGCGTTGCCGCTACTAAATCGTACAGTGCACAGTTAATATCTTTTTATCTGCTTGCAATCCATTTAGCAGAAATTAAAGGCTCAATGGATAAGGAATATCTAAAAAACATTAAGCACGAATTAATACAGCTTCCCACTAAGATTGAAGAAATACTTTCAAACACTTCTGCAATTCAAGAATGTGCAAGAAAATTCTCATCATACAAAAATTTTATATATATAGCTCGCGGAGTAAATCTTGCCTCTGCTTATGAGGGAGCTTTAAAGTTAAAAGAAATAAGCTATATCAACGCAACAGGCTACCCCGCAGGGGAGTTAAAGCATGGGCCAATTGCAATGCTGGATGAAACCATGCCCGTTTTAGCCATTTTAATTCCAGGCGGAATAACTTATGAAAAGGTATTATCAAACAGTGAAGAAGCTAAAGCACGAAATGCAAAGCTAATTGCATTAACTTCATCAACCGATAAAGCAATAGACGCATTATTTGATAATGTAATAAGAATACCGCATGTAAGTGAAGTTCTATCACCCGCCCTAACCTGCGTTCCGCTTCAGCTGTTAGCTTATTATATAGCAGAATTTTTAGGTAAAGATGTAGACCAGCCTAGGAACTTGGCAAAATCTGTTACGGTAGAATAATGATTACAACCAAAGAAGTTAAAATAAAAATACCACAAGTGTATACAAGCGAATATATAGAAAAAGAACTAGCCCAAATGGGACTTGATATACTAAGCTGGGCAATAGTTGATTTTGATGAGAATTATTACACACTAAATTTATCAATAGTTAATGAATAAGGAGAAAAGTATGGAATTAAAGGGTTCAAAAACAGAAAAAAACTTAATGGAAGCGTTTGCAGGCGAATCACAGGCAAGAAATAAATATACATACTACAGCGCCCAAGCAAAAAAAGACGGATATGTTCAAATAAGTAAAATATTTGAAGAAACAGCAAATAACGAAAAAGAGCATGCAAAAATCTGGTTTAAACTTCTCCATGGCGGAAAAGTAGCTTCTACTATAGAAAATCTTGAAGACGCTGCAAACGGCGAAAATTATGAATGGACTGAAATGTATGCTCAATTTGCAAAAGAAGCAAGAGAAGAAGGCTTTAATGAAATTGCTTTCCTGTTTGAAAAAGTTGCTCAAATAGAAAAAGACCATGAAGAAAGATACAGAAAGCTCTTACAAAATATAAAAGGTAATACGGTATTCCAAAAAGAAGAAGAAATTGTTTGGGAATGCGCGAATTGCGGTTATTCATACAAAGGAAATGCAGCAGTTGAAACATGCCCTGTTTGTGCACATCCAAAAAGCTTCTTCTTTGAAAAGTCTAAAAATTACTAATATATCAAGTAATTTAAGATAAAGTGTAAATAAAAAAATAAAAAAGTAGAGAAAAATTTGCTTTTTTGTTATCTTGTTGATATAAAGGTATAGATACTAGACGATAGATTAGACAATGTTCAGATTATAAAAGGAGTACCCAATGGGATTACCAAACGTAGCATATTTCTCAATGGAAATAGCAATTGACCAATCAATAGCAACATATTCTGGTGGATTGGGATTTTTAGCAGGTTCACATATGTTATCTGCTGGATACCTGCAAATGCCTATGGTAGGTGTAACAATGTTATGGTCATACGGATACTATAACCAAAGAATTGACCATGACGGAAATGTTGAAGTTGCATATATCAGAAAACATTATGACTTTTTAACCGATATTAATGAATCTGTAGAAGTTGAAATATACGGCGAAAAAGTTACTGTAAAAGCATATAAATTAGAACCTGGTATATTTGATACATGCCCTGTTTATTTCTTAACAACTGATATTGAGGGCAACTCAGACTGGGCTAAATCAATTTCGCATAAACTTTATGACGGAAACGAAAAAATTAGAATAGCACAAGAAACTGTACTTGGTATTGCAGGTATAAGACTTCTTGACAAAATCGGCTATAAATATGACTGTGTTCACTTAAATGAAGGTCATGCACTGCCTGCCGCTTTTGAATTGTTAAATCAATATAACGGGGATTTGGCAAAAGTAAGAGAAAAAGTTGTATTTACTACTCACACACCTGTAGCTGCAGGTAATGAAGTTCACTGGGTAGATAACTTATTAAAAGGCGGATTTTTTGCAGGAAGAAGCAGAGAAGAAGCACTGCAGTTAGGCGGAGAACAATTCTCATTAACTGTTGCAGCATTAAGAATGTCAAGACTTGCTAATGCAGTATCTCAGCTTCACGGCTTAGTTTCTAATAAGATGTGGAACTGGGTTGAGGGCAGATGTCCGATTAGAGCTATTACTAATGCCGTTAATCTTCACTACTGGCAAGATGACCGTATGAAAACAGATAATCTTGAAGCTTTATTAGAAGCTAAAAAGGAAATGAAAAAAGAAGTATTTGAATTTATTGCAAATACCGTAGGTAAAAGATTAGACCCAAATGTTTTAACAATAACTTGGGCTCGCAGATTTGCTGATTATAAACGTGCTTGGTTAATATTCATGGATGAAAACAGAATACTAAAACTGTTAAATGAAAACAAAGTACAGTTAATTTTCGCTGGTAAATTCCACCCAGATGATGTTATCGGCAAAGAAATGTTTAATAAAATCTTAAGAAGTTCATATTCAATGAAAAATGTTGTAGTTTTAACAGGTTATGAACTTGATTTAAGCGGAAAATTAAAAAGAGCATCAGATATCTGGTTAAATACACCATTAAGACCGTTTGAAGCTTCAGGAACATCAGGCATGAGTGCAAATGCTAACGGAGCTCTTCACTTATCCACATTTGACGGCTGGACTGTAGAAGGTACTTTCCCAGGAATTAACGGTTATACAATCGAATACCCTGGATTAGACGATAATATTCCTTGGGAAGAAAGACACAGAAAAGATTACGAATGTATGATGGATATAATTGAAAATCAAATTATTCCTACTTACTACAATGATAAAACTAAGTGGGCAATAATGATGAGACAAGCAATTAGAACTGCTGAATCATACTTTAACTCTGATAGAATGGTTATCGAATACTACAACAGATTGTATAAACCGATTGCTCATGGAAGTGATGAAGGCGGTGTATCTGGTCAGGATTATCAAGCTGCAACAGCTCCTGCTACTGACGCTTGGACATTTTCAAACATCAAATAAAAAATTAAAATAAGAAAAAGAGGACTAAATTAGTCCTCTTTTTTTATGCTTAAATATAATTATGAAAAATGAACTTAGAAAAACAGCAAAAGAATTAAGAGCAAAAATAAATTGCCCAGAAAAATCAATTGCCATAAAAAATAACTTATATAAACTCCAAAAATTTAAAGAAGCAAAAAATATATTATGTTACAGCTCATTTGGGAGTGAAGTACAAACAGCCAACTATTTTTCTGACAAAACAAAAAATTGGTATCTGCCAAAAATTGAGGGTGAAAATATAAAAGTCTGCCCATTTTGTGATGAATTTGAATTAAACAAATTTGGTATTAAAGAACCCTGTAAAAACTCAATAGAGAATGTAGAAATAATAGATATGATAATTATTCCAGCACTATGTGCAGATAAATCTGGATATAGAATAGGCTACGGCAAGGGCTACTACGACAGATTTTTAAAATCATTAAAACATAATCCCATAAAAGTAATATTAGAATACGACGAATTAGTCTATAACAGTGTATATCCTGACGAATATGACGAAAAAGCAGACTATATAATAACTGATAAAAAAATATATAAAATTTAATGTAAAAAAAAGGTTAATATATTTGTCTTGTTTGATTTTTAGAGTAAAATTATAATTAAGTATTAGTACAATTGGGGATATACTATGGAATTTTTTAGAAAGAATAGAAGAGTAATAATTACAGTTATCACACTTTGTTTTTTACTGTGGACATTCAGTATAATGTTCTTTATGGTTAGGTAAAACGGAAAAATAATGGGGAAGTTAAAAAAAATAACAATACTATTATTTACATTTGTCATGCTTATAGGGATGACAAATACTTGTTTTGCAGATAATATGCAGCAAAAAAAGAAAGTAGAAGTTCAAAGAAAACAGTTACAAAGCAAAATAAGAATATTAAAGAAACAAGAATGGCAAGTTTCAAACAGATTAAGTAAAAATCAGCAAAAATTAGAAAAAAATCAAAGAGCACTTAAAGCCTCACAGGAACAATATAAACAAAAACAAAAAAATATAACCAATTTGCAAGGCGAACTAAATTCATATCTGAAACAATACAATGTAAGACAAAAAAGACAGCTGAAAGATTAAGAAGAATTTATAAAACAAATCACACAATGGTGCTTGAGCTTTTACTAACAACAAACAGCATAAGCCAATTTTTAGATAGAATTTATTATCAAAATCTTATAATTCAATCAGATAAAGAAAAAATGCTGAATTTACAAAAAGAAGCTCGTGAAATAGCTTTACTTAAACGAAATCTGGAACGTGAAAAATCTCAATTATCTGGAATTATTAGGACTATAGACAAAGAAAATGAAAGTATAAAAACAACAATAAATCAAAATAAAGTAATGCTTGAAAAAATCCAAAAGGATAAAAGAGCTTATGAAAAATCTGAAAGACAACTAAAACTTGAATCAGACAGATTAACTTCATTAATATCAAGATCAACAAAACATAGCTCTGTAGTAGCTGGTAATGGATTTATCTTACCTGTTCATG
>CANQRT010000063.1 GCA_947626325.1 Candidatus Gastranaerophilales bacterium
TTTTGCACTATACAAGATAGTGATGAAAAAATACCGTTTATTAATGAAATAAGAATGAGGGATGTTTCTTATTCTTATGATAAAAAAAGCAATGTTCTTGAAAATATAAATCTTGATATTAGAAAAGGTGAGTTTGTAGGTATAGTAGGATTATCAGGCGCAGGCAAAACAACTTTTGTAGATTGTTTATTAGGTCTGCTTGATTATAAAGGCGAAATATATATTGATGATACTTTGTTAAATACCGAAAATATAAGAAAATTTAGGAATATTATAGGCTATGTTCCGCAAAAAACAAGTACAATTCAAGGTGATATATATACAAACATAGCTTGGGGAGTAGAAAGAAAAGATATTGATAAAGAAAAAGCAGATGAAGTATTAAAAATAGCACAATTATATGACCAGCTAAAAAATACTGAAAACGGGCTTGAAATAGAGTTAAAACAAGACGGAACAGGGTTATCTGGCGGACAAATGCAAAGAATAGGCATTGCAAGAGCTCTATATCGCGATCCAGAAATTATTGTACTTGATGAAGCCACTTCAAATCTTGATGTAAAAATTGAAAGCAAACTTACAGAAGTAATATCTAATATAAAAGGAACAAAAACAATTATTGCGATTGCTCACAGATTATCAACTTTAATTAACTGCGACAGAATAATATACTTAAAAGACGGTAAACTTGTTGATACAGGAACTTTCCAAGAGTTAAGCAATAAACACAGCGATTTTGAAGAAATAGTTAAACTTTCAAGAATTAAACTAGATGATAATGAACAAATGCACAACGATGAAGAAAATTAATTGATTTCTTCATATAAAGTTGATGCCTCTTGAACAGATACATTGTTATTAGGTATTTTTACAACCTTAACTTTGTATTCTTTATCTGCTTGAACAATACTTATAATATCTCCTATTTTAAGCTGTTTAGCGGGTTTAGCAATAATTCCATTAACATATATTCTGCCCTGTTCAGTAACTTTATTTGCAACAGTTCTGCGTTTTATTAACCTTGAAACTTTTAAAAACTTATCTAATCTCATAAAATAATTATACATTAAAAACCCCCGCTTATTTACGGGGGGGGGTTATTTTTATTTAACTTTTTTTTCTAATTTAGAAAGCCGTTTTTCAAATTCTGCATTCTGCTTTTTAAGCTGCTGATTTTGTTTTTCAAGCTCTGTTATACGTTTATCAAGCCCTGTTATTTTAGCGGTTAAATCTTGTATTTTAGCAAGCAGCTCTTTAATAGAATTAATCATTGCATAGAACATTTCATCTTTAGTAATTCTTAAATAGCCGTCATCGCCTTTAAATACAGAATTAGGAAATATCGTTTTTAACTGCTGAGCTATAACACCAACATGCGGAGTCTTCTTTTTATCATTTTTATAAGTATAATTCTTAATTTCAAGTGCAGTTATTTCTTTTAATCCTGCCTTGTTATCACCTAAAATATTTTTTAATCGTATATCAGAAGCCGTTCCATTTACTTTTTGATATAAATCATCAATTATATATTTTAAGTTACCTTGGGAATGAGAAGATAACTGTTTTAATATAAGACTGTCTGCTTCAATTAATCCGCTGGAATTTAATGTAATACCATTAGCCTCTTGACCTTTTTGAGCAATTTTTGCTCCTGCATTGCTGTAAACATTTATATAATTTGTACCCCCATTAAGGGTTAAAATATCTTGTGCACTAATATCTAAAGATTTGCCAAAGGCTTTAATAACCTCAAACGGATTATTTGCATCTTCTCTATTTTGTAATAAAAATCCTTCATTGTTTGTTATATTGAGTTTGAATTTAGCATCTCTGTCTATTAAAATATTATTATTTAATTCTAAAAGATTTGCCTCAACTTCACCGCTTTTATCAAGAAGCTTAGAATTACTTATATTAAATTTTACTGTTTTAGACTTATCAGCTGCATTAACAGGAAATACTATTTTCAAAACATCATTAAATGATATATTTCTGAAAGATTGACCTATATCAGATGTCATAAATAATACGTTACCACCCAGAGTGCTGCAAGTATCATCATCTAAAGCTCCTGTTCCGCAGCGTTCTTGCATGTGAAGGACACTGGCAATTCCGCCAGTTGTTCTAGGATCACGGAATATAAAATCAAATTTACCAGATATAAAGTTTGTATCATAAGATGTATCAACATTTAATATTGCACCTGCAGAATTATGCGTTCTTATTTGGAAATTATCAACGTTGGCAGCAAAATCCTTTATACCAGCACTGCTTTCTTGACTTGTATGCCCTTGTAACAAAGCAGCTTCTGCAACATTTTCACCCTCTGTTTTAGTACCAAGGTAAAAAGCATATCCGCCTGTTTCAGTTTCTCCAGAACTTTCATCTTCATCATCACTTTTAGTACCAGCATTATAACCGATACAAATATTATAACTACCGTCTAAATTACGGCATGAGTTTACACCAATTGCAGTATTGCCTTCTCCGTCCTCATTTTCTCTCAACGCATTTGAGCCGACAGCTGTATTATTCGCGCCATAACTATTTTGAAGTGAAAAGGCACCAATTGCAGTGCTGTTAGAGGGCGAACCGCCTTCCGTTTCAGACGCAGAACCTGATAGTGAAGAATAACCTATAGCTGTATTTCCGTTTCCGTCATTATTCCAAATTAATGCTCTTTCACCTACTGCAGTATTTTGTATTCCTTCTCTGTTGTTAAACAAAGAATAATGACCTATCGCAGTATTATAACCTTTAAAAGCATCTGTATTTTCTGATTTTGAAATTGGATTAATATTTTGTAAAGCACCTATACCTAAAGCTATATTGTGCCTGTCTAAAGCCATTCTGCCTGCGTAGCTAATATCATTGTCGGTATCACCGTCTAAATTATAAAAGGCTATATGTGAATTTTGGAAATGTTTACTCTCCAAACCATCAGTATCATTCCTTTTTATAATAACAAGTTTATCACCGTCTGTTTTAAAATTTATATCTTCAAGTTGAAAATTGTCATCATCAAGATAAAAGTATTTATCTAATTCAGGCATTGCTGCAGTACCAATTATTGCACTTTGGTTTTGACCTACACCAAAATATGCACTGTTATTTTTTCCTGCCCAGCGCCATATTTTCTCGCCGCCTGCCGTATTTTTCTTTGTTATTGCAGGAATTGCCGCCGATAATACTATGCTTATTATCAACAGGGCGATTAACAATTCAGCTATAGAAAAACCTTTTCTTTTATTTGTCATATTCTTGTTCTTTCCATTTTTTATAATCAAATTTTATATCTTGTATTTCTATTCCCAGATTTTTTACTTTTTCATTCATTTCTTCAATTAATTTAGCTTTTACGTAATATAATTCATTTGCAGCATAAGAGTCAGAACAAACTATTATCAAAGTATTATCGGAGGTTAATTTTAGTACTTTGGAGAATTTGGAAATTTTTTCACCAACCGTTTCACCCCAATATTCAGATAACTTTTCTGAATTATCCACTGCTTTTTCATTATATTCAATATTTAATTCCTTAAATATATCCTGTAAAAGTGCAAAATTAGAATTAGGTAATTTTTTCATACTTAATAATTATAACTTTTTTTTCACAATTTATCAAAATATATAATAAGAATGGTGGATAAATTACACCTCAAGTAAATTTTTTACTTCTGAAATAATTTTTTTATGAATATCTTTAACACTCAAAGTACCGTCAATTGAAATAAAACCGTATTCATCAATCATTTTATGATATTCATCAAGACAATTCCCTTGATATATTTGGAAACTTTTATAAAAATCGGTGCTTAATCCAATATCTCTGCCTGATTCCCAATAATCAAGCCCAGTAGTGCCAATAATTCTTTTAAGTAAAATTTCAACAGGAACATCCAAATAAAATACCATATCAGGTTCAGGCGCATAGCTGTAAAGGTTTTTAACCCATTCAATATCATGCCCTCTAACAACATCACGGGCATAAGCTGTATAAACATATCTATCAAGAATAACAACAAAACCTGCTTTAAGTGCAGGAATTATAACCTGCTCCAGCCTGTCGGCAAAATCAGCTGCATACAAAAGACTGAATGTTGTTGCATTTAAAAGGTTTCTATCTTTAGCATCATTTATTGCATCTGCTATAAATTTAGATGTTTTCCATTCGCTAACCATAGCTCCGTAGGATTGATCTTCAATCCAGCGTTGTAATTTTTCTATTTGAGTAGACTTTCCTGAACCGTCCGTGCCTTCTATTACAACTAATTTCCCTTCATAACCGTGTTTTGACTTATATTTAACCATTAGATTTCAATCCCCTTTTTAGCAAGCACACTTCTGACTTGTTCTCTAAAAAACAGCTGTTTATTGTGAATGGTGTCATTTGCATCTATTTCAATCAAGCCATACTCTTTTATCATTTTTTTATATTCATCATTAACTCGTTTTTGGAAAATTTTATAACTTTCATAAGGGTCATTACTGATTTTTAAATCCATACCTGCTTCATAAAATTTTGGCGAGCGGTTAGCACAGATACGTTCTAAAGAAACATCCTCAGTAACGTTAAAATAAAGAGTTAAATCAGGACGAACTGCAAATCCGTATACTTTTCTAACCCAATCTCTATCTACGCCTCTGGCTACATCACGTGCAAAAGCCGTATAAACGTACCTATCTGCAAGAACAATAAACCCTGCTTTAAGTGCAGGAATAATAACCTGTTCTAATCTGTCGGCAAAATCAACTGCATGCAAAAGAGAAAATGTCCTAGGACTTAAAAGATTTTTCTTTTTTGCTAGTTTTGTTGTCTGAGAAATTAAATCAGAAGAATTCCACTCTGTAAAAATTACGTCCTGTTTCAGTGATTTTAACCAATCACGCAAAATAGCAAGCTGAGTCGATTTGCCTGAGCCGTCTATTCCCTCAACACATACAAGTGTCCCTGGCAGATTATGTACTACATTTAATCTTGATTTTGTTTTCATTGTTTCTTTTCTAAAGTTAATGATTTAAGCAAAACCATTATAACACAACATTTTTACAAGCAAATGTAACAAAATGTTACAAGTGTACAAACTACACGATATAATTTTAAACATGAGTGGCAATTACATGATAAGAGGAAAACAAAAATTGTTAAATAAGTGTTTTTCTTTCTCTATTCCTCTCTCTGATATAAAAGTGAATTAACCGATTAACATCGGTTTTTTTATTGTTTATAAATATTTTTACCCTCAGCAGAATACATTTTTTCACGTGCTGATTTAATTTCTGTCATCAAATCAGTATTTGTTACCGTGTTTATTTCTTTTAGTGCATTTTCAAATTTTTCAAGCGCCATTTTTATATTATAAGAATTATACTCGCGCATATCTTGAGCCATTTGAAGATTAGACATGGAAAGTCTTGTCATATCACGAAATCCGCTAGAAGCAAGCTGCATTGCTAGTTTATTATTGCATGCAGATTTGAATACCGCTTGAGAAATTAATAATGGCATGTGGCTTATAAGCGCTGCTGCTTCATCATGCTCTTTTGCTGTTGTAATAATTACATTTGCGCCAGTTTTTTTTATAATTTTTTCAACAAGCTCAATATCTTCTTGAGAAATACCCTCTTGCGGAGTTAACACCCATTTTGCACCTTCAAATAATTCTTTAAATGAAGCCTCATAACCCGAAAACTCCGTACCTGCCATAGGATGTGAACCTATAAACTTATAAGGGCGTTTTTTATTCATTACAAACTCTTTTACACTTGCACAATCAAGTACAATACAGTCATTTTTAACAATTGTTTCAAGTTTATCAAGCACCTCAAGGGTTTTACTAATTGGAGAAGCTGCAAACACAATATCACAATCTTTTAAAGTATTAATGTCCTCTGAAACATTATCACACCAATGTTTTGCTTTTGTTATTGTTTCTTTATTTCTTGTTACTGCAAATATTTCAAATTCGGTTCTTGATAAACACTTAAATAAAGAACCGCCTATTAATCCTAGTGATATAATTCCAATTTTCATATTAAAAAAATTATAACATCTGACTATATATATTACAAAATGTTACAAATATTCACAAATTTGCGTACTATTCAAATATGTGTAATAATACAATTAAATTAATAGTCTAACCATTCCTTTCTTGACTTATGCGGCTTTATGTCGCATTTTATTTTATAAGTTAAATTTTTTCGGACACACGAAAAGCCCGTTTGATATCAAACAGGCTTGAATTTATATATACTTAATTAAACTACTTGATTTAATTGTTGAAATGGATTATTTTGAAGCTCCTCTTGCGGCTGAGTTTGTTGTTCTTTAGCTATTTCACGTTCAGATTTACCTGTAATAGCTTTAGTAACTTTACCCATTGCCCAAGAGCCTAAGAAACCACCGACTAAACCGCATACAGCACCTACTGCACTTCCTATTCCTGGGAATATCGCTGTACCTATAGCTGTACCAAGAGCTACACCAACCTGTTCACCGCCAATAAATCCTACTGTATCACCTAATACTTTTACAGCAGATTTACCTGCTTGTTTCATTCCCTTTTTTGCACCAAGTTCTTTAAATGTTGGTATTACCTCAGAAATACATTCAGAAACTCCGCTAAATATAAGCATTATACCTGCTCCGCTCGATTTTAAGAAATTACGAACTTTTCCGAGTTTCCCTGCTGCTTGTGTTGTATTTATAACAGTTCTTGCTGTTGCAGCTTGTGCTGCTTTTTCAGCTGCTTTTGATTCAGCTTTTGTTGCTTTGCTTTGAATATGTTTTTTACAGAACTCTAAAAACTTGTTTTTAAGTTTTCCTAAATTACTGTCTGACACTTGTGATAATTTTTTTGTTATTTTTTCTAATTTTTTACTTGCTTTTAGAGATTTATTTAAAGCTTTTACTGAGCTTCTTTCTGCCATATATGCCTGCTTAGATTTGTTTGCTGATGAAATAAAATCTAATATTCTTTGAGAAAGTTTTCCCTCGCCATGTAATAGTTGCTTTAAGGCTGTTTTATTTTCAAGCCCTATTAATTTCATTCCTTCACTTATGGTTTTTCCTGTTGCCTTTTTGCTTCTTATAAAAAGGTTTAATAAAGGAATACCCTCAAATAATACAGCACTTGAAGCAGCACTTTTTGTTGTGCTTAAAAAAGTATCCGGCATTTGTTCTGTAACTTTTGCCCCTGCTGTTGTAACCTGCTGAGGAGCTGTCATATACGTTTGTTGAGGAACTTGTCCTGCTGTATAATTTAAATCTAATCCATTAACCATAATACTTTTTTCCTTTTCTACACATGTATATAAAGTTTTTTTTTGCTTTTGAATTTACATTTTTATAGCTTTTGTTAATTTTTATTTACTTTTTTTTTGTAAAAAATTGTTTATTTTTTTCAAAATCGTGGAAAATATAAAAAGGTAGAGGTCTTTAAATGGATGTAAGCGAGGATAAAATGAAAAATTTATTTGTTTTGTTATGCTGTTTTACTTTAATTTCAGCATTACCAACTTATGCCACAAAAGTAATAATTAACAATAATAATGACAGAATTGTATATTCCCGTTCTTCTGGGCCTGAAGATACAATAAATGAAGAAGAAAATTTGAGCACTGAAACGGTTTATTACGGAAATAAAAATTCAGAGCAGAATAATTATCAACTGTCACTTTTAGGTAATGATTTCAGACTGGAGCTTGCAGGAACAAAATGGAACCTTAATGATAACAATCAGAGCGTTAATTATACATTGCCGATTGAAAATACTGTATATAAAGAAAAAAGAGATTCTCGCGAGGCTGCCGATTATTATTATGTAGATGAAACAAAAAATCCTAATACCTTAATACCTTCTTGGACTACACAGTAAAATAAAATTAAAATAATAAATATCCCCAATTAATTTTATGTTAAAATAAAATGAGATTGGGGATATTTTTGTATGAAATTATTGTTGAGTGAGATTATAAAAGCAGCTAACGCCGAACTTTTAAAAGGTAGTGAAGGTGCAAAGTTATACTCTTTTTCAACCGATACAAGAACAATTAATAAAGATGATATATACATCCCGCTTAAAGGTGAAAACTTTGACGGGGAGATTTTTATTGATAAAGGAGTAGAATTAGGTGCCGCAGGCTACTTTGTAAGCAATAAAAATAAAATAAACGA
>CANQRT010000064.1 GCA_947626325.1 Candidatus Gastranaerophilales bacterium
TATATACGGAGCAAGACCTTTAAAAAGAACCATTAGACAGCTTGTTGAAAATCCGCTTTCTAAGAAGATTTTAACACAGGAAATAACTCCTCATTCAAAAGTAATTATTGATACAGAAAATGATGAGTTAACTTTTAAAAGTGAAAATCTTTAATTAAACATACACACATACTAATTTTAAAAAACCCGAAAGATTATATACTTTCGGGATTTTCTTTATCTTTATTTTTTGAATTAAACCAATTTTTTATTTTATTTCCTATAGAATTAAGGTTAAAAAGTTCTTCGTTATCATTATTTTCATCTTCATTATCTTTAGAAGATGAAAATTCAAAAGTATCTTCTTCCTCCTGTTTTTTTTCTTTTTGTTTTCTTTCCTGCTGAAAATAGCCCAAATTCCCCGCACCACCATCATTAGTGTGATGAGATTTTTGTATTGCAGGAATGTTATTTGGTCCATTAATACCGAATGACATATTATGCCTCTTTTTTATTAAGAAAGAAAACTTACATGATTATTATATACTACTTTTGTAGAAATTATAATCATGCATTTGTAGGATTGTTAAGTTTTGTTATTTTTTTATTTTAAATAAATTTCAATTATTAATGAAAAATTATTAAATATAAATAAAGGAATATACAATTAATAAATGACAAATATAAATCCATTTCAATTCACAAACAGTTTTATAAACGGATACAACACTGCAAGGACGGCTAATGCTCAAAATAATACAGTTCTTCAAAACGGTCAAAATGAAAATGCTGTATTAAATCAACCGAGTCAAACAATTCTGCCAAAAACCATGCAGCAGTTAAGCCAAACCACTGCCGAGCTTGCTATGCTTGATAATCAGCAGACAATTGACATGTTAAAACAGCTTTTAAACATGCCTAAAAATTTTGAACAGCTTTTAAGCCAGTTAACAAGCAGTAAAGACGGAATAAATCAAAGTTTAGGACTTCTGCTTTTAGCTGCTAATACTGATTTAAGTGCGTTATCAAACTTATTAAAAAATAATTCTAAAGAAGCAATGACAAACTTATATCAAATGCTTGCGCAATACAATAAAATCGGTATGAATTTAAAAGATGAATTAATATCCGATATTACAAAATATATATCTTTTGTAGCAGCATCATCAAACAATGATGTTCAAACGCTTAAAGCAGCAATATTAATGTATCTGCCTTGGCTCCCTTTAACAGACCCTAACGCTTTTAAACTTGAAATTGGCAATAAAGGCGGAAGTGACGACAATGCAGGAGATGATTATATTTCCATACTTATTACGACCGTAAATTACGGCAATTTGCAAGCAGATGTTTATAAAACCGCTCAAGACGGAATTAAAATTCAACTAATAAGTTCTCAAACTTTTCCGCAAAAGGAATTTACCGTTCTTATGCAGGAAGAAAGCAAAAAATACAGCATAAATATTAATTTTGAACTTGCGGTTAAGGAAAGCTTTAATAAAGAAAAAGCAGAAAAATCTAATACTCAAATTTATATGAACACTAGTCCTGGAGTAAATCCGTTTTTGCTTTTAATTTCAAATGCGCTTATTAAAAATGTTCATATAATTGATTCAAAAGAGGATTTAAGAGAAAAAAGAAAAGGAATGCTGATAAATGGCGAAACTTAAAACTAAATGGGTATGTCAAAACTGCGGATATGAAACAGCAAAATATATAGGAAGATGTCCAGATTGCGGGAGCTGGGGAACTTTAACAGAGGAAATTGAAGTAAAACAAACGACTCAAAAACCAACTGTAGTAATAGATGATACCCCTGTTTGTTTAATAAATGAAATAGAAATAAAAGAAAGCATTAAATTTTCAACAGGTTTTGAAGAACTAGATAGAGTTCTAGGCTCAGGACTTGTTCAAGGCTCGCTTGTACTTTTAGCAGGAGACCCTGGAATTGGTAAGTCTACTCTTATTTTGCAGACTGCGGGTAATATTTGCAAAAAAGGCAAAAAACTTTTGTATGTCTGCGCAGAAGAATCAGGCTCGCAGGTAAAACTGCGTGCTCAAAGGTTAAACGTCAATTCCGATAATTTATATGTATATTCTCAAACCAATTTAGAGTCTGTTATTGCTCAAATTGATAACATAAAACCCGAAATATTAGTTATAGACTCAATTCAATCTATCTATACATCAAATATAACAAGCTCATCGGGCAGTGTATCTCAAATACGCGAGTGCACTAACTCTTTAATGGATATTGCTAAGAACAAAAATATTACCGTTATTATTATCGGGCATGTTACAAAGGACGGAAATATAGCAGGTCCAAAGGTTTTAGAACACATGGTTGATACTGTAATATATTTTGAAGGGGATAAATATAAATCGCAAAGGCTGTTGAGGTCTATTAAAAACCGTTTTGGCTCGACAAATGAAATCGGTGTATTTAATATGGCTGAAAATGGATTGGAAGAAGTAACAAACCCGAGTGAACTGTTTATGAAAGAAAGAACAGATAATGCAGCACCTGGCAGCGTTATTATAGCAACAAACGAGGGGACTCGTGCGCTTTTAGTTGAAGTGCAGGCACTAGTCGGAGCAACATCATACCCCTCACCAAGGCGTGTATCAACGGGAACTGAATTTAACAGACTCCTGCAAATTATTGCTGTACTTGAAAAGCGGATTGGTTTAAATCTTTCAAAACACGATGTTTATGTAAACGTAACAGGCGGAATTGAAATAGATGAACCTGCTGCGGATTTAGGCATAGCACTTGCAATTGCTACTTGTTACCGTGATGTTATAGTTGATCCTAACTGCGTAATCATAGGTGAAATCAGCTTATCTGGTGAAATAAGGAATGTATCAAACCTTGAAAAACGAATATATGAAGCGCAAAAATTAGGATTTAAAAAAGCAATTGTACCTAAACAAAACAAAAAACTGCAAGGTAATTTTGATATACAAATTATTGAAGTTGCAAGGTTAATGGAAGCAATCAGTGCCTGTGTTTCTAAAAAATAATTATTTTTTATAATCGTACCATTTTTCAAAAGTAGAAAAGAATACGAGTGCATAATTTTTTACACCGCGCTCTATTCTAAATATTTTATCCCAGAAGAAAAATACTGGATAATAGATGAAAAACGGAAGTTTTGTAAATCTATCTATTAAAAACAGAGTCCTGTTTCTTACAAATTCTTTATCTTCTTCGTTCATACCAAGATGTTTAAAATCATATTTCATCATATTAAAAAACTTGCGTTTATATGGCAGACGTATTTTCATAAACCACCAATACAGCGTTATTACTTTATAATCCCAGTAATAATATTTCATTTCATCAAACAGATTAATTTTTTTTAGATTATCCCCGATTAAATTAAATATTTTTAAATAATCAAAGAAAATATGGTTTCTTGAATTAGTAACGGCATTTTTTCTGTTACAGCGGTAAAATATTAAGTCCTCACGCAAAACTGACATTTTATCAGCCTTAAATAATGCGTCATAAACAAAAACATTATCTTCAAAGAATGTGCCTCCAGGGAATTTAACATCTTTTTTAATAAGGAAATCACGGCGGTACATTTTATCCCAAGGCACAGAAGTCTGCCAAAACACAGAATACTTAATATCTCGCCAATTAAAGGTTTTATTATCAAACTCAGCAGGAATTTGCTTTAATTTAGCATAGACATGATTTTTATCTATTTTGCCTGTAGTATCATCAAATTGATTCCAAGTGCATAATGTAATATCAGCGTCAGTTTCGGTTATTTTATCATAAAGTCTTTCTATAGCATTAAGCTCCATATAATCATCGCCGTCAATAAAGAATATATATTGACCGCGCGCCATTTGGACTCCAAAATTTCTTGCAATACCTTGTTTTAAATTTTCACTATTTTTGTAAATAACAAATCTGTCATCTTTTTTAGCATATTCATTAATAATTTCAAGAGTTTTATCGGTCGATTTATTATCTACAATAATTATTTCAATATCCTTAAAAGTTTGATTAACAACGCTGTCTAGCGTTTGCCTTATATATTTTTCCACATTATAAACAGGAATAATAACAGAAACTTTTACGCTCATTTTTTACCTCAAATTCATTATACCTAAAAATATTCATGATAAAATTTTTTTATAAAAAGAGGTAGATATGCACGAAATTTTTATAAAAATGAACGATTTTTTTCAATCAATGGGTGTAGAGGGTTTAGCACTAAATTCATTTATAGAAAGTTTTTTTCTGGTACCCCCGCCTGATTTTCTCTTAATAGCAATGGATTTAGCCCAGCCCGCCAAGGCATTATTTTATGCCTTAATTTGTACAATCGCTTCAGCATTCGGCGGAGTTATAGGATATGCTATAGGCTACTGGGGCGGACGTCCTGCTTTTAACTGGTTCTTTAGAAAAGGCGGTAAAGAAAAATTTGAAGCTGTTGAAACACTTTACAACAAATATGGAACTCTTGCCGTTTTCTTTTCGGCTTTTACCCCCATACCTTATAAAGTATTTACAATTGCAAGCGGTATTTTAAGTATGAACTTTCTTAAATTTATGATTGCAAGTTTCTTTGGCAGAGGTTTAAGATTTTTTATAGTAAGTATCGTATTAATGTTGTTCGGTGAAGCTATAAAACAATATATTGAACTTGTTATAATTGCCGTAACCATTGTTATTATAATATTTTTCATTATATTATATAAGAAAAGAAAATCTCTAATAAAGAATTAATGAACCTTTATTTTTTATTATCGTTATATAGGGTATAATATTTTTAAACCACGGAAAAAATAATGAAGAAATTATATATAATAATATTTGCGATATTTTTCTCAATATGCAAAGCAGAAGCAATAGAAGGAATAACGCAAGGTGCAACTTTAAATGTTAATGACTGCATTGAACTTGCTGTAAAAAACAGTCCCGAGGTCGGAATTTATAAAGAGTATGTTGAGCTTTATAAAGCAAGGGTAGGACAGAGCAAAGCAAGTTATTTTCCTTCAATCGGTGCTTCGGGGGGTTATGATTACAATAATACCGAAACAAGATACCGCACCACCAATAATAAAAATTACTCTGCTTCCGTATATTTAAATCAATTAATATACAGCTTTGGCAAGGTCTTTTCGCAAGTTAAAATGCAGAAATTTTATAAAATAGCTGCGGAATATGACCTTGAAAACTCAATTTTAAACACCGCTAACAATGTAAAATCGGCATATTACGGAGTATTAGCAGCTAAAGCTAATGTGGATATTCAAAAAGCCAATGTAGAAGTAAACGAAAGACAATATAACAGAACAAAAGCCTTTTTTGACGAAGGTTTAGTTTCTAAAATAGACCTTGTAAACCAAGAAGTTTATTTAAGCGACGCAAAGATAAGCCTAATTAATGCTGAAAACATATATCAAAACTCGATTGTTGCTTTAAATAATGCAATGTATATCCCCAATGCTCCCGAGTATCAAATTGAAAATACTGAAACATTTAACTTTAAAAATAATTATGCGGAAGTAAATTTAATAAACATAGCAAATACGACAACAAAGGATGACGGAACAATAGAGCCTAAAGAGGCTGTATTGACAATGCAGGTTGAAAAAACAAATATATTAGAGAATTATAAATTTACTAAATACCCTCATACGCTTGAAGAATCTATTGAAATAGCGTATAAAAACCGTCCCGATTTATTATCAATGGAAGCAACAAAAGATGCGGTAAATGAAGCATTAAAATATACAAAAAAAGAGTATTTCCCTAATTTAACAGGACAAGTCGGCTATAACTGGGCGAATAATACAATTTATTCAACCAACGGTTTTAATATAGGAGCATATCTGTCCACAAGCAATTTGAATATAATGGAAACAAGATTAAAAATTAAAGAAAGTCAATCACAGCTTGAAATAGCAAAAAGAAATGTTGATTTAGTCAAGCAGAACATCTATTTTGAAGTTCAAAAAGCATATATAAATATGATACAGCTTGAAAAGAACATACCTTTAATGCAGACAAGAGTTAAACAGACTCTTGAGAACTACGAGCTTGCAGATGCAAGATACGAAGTAGGTTTAGGCAACTTTATAGAATTGCAGGATGCAAAAGAAAATTATAATAATGCCCAGAGAGATTACGTTCAAAATATATATAACTACAACGTAGCATTAACGAACCTGCAAACCGCAATGGGAGAAAAATAATGAAGAAAATAATAATACTTATATTAATAATACTGGTTATTGCACTTCCTTTTATATTTAATAAAAAAGGCGGAAAAGTTAAGTACACAACCGCTCCCGTAAAAGTCAGAACAATAACACAGATAGTAGAAGCAACAGGAACGATTGAACCTGTAAACACCGTTGATATAGGCTCGCAGGTATCAGGATTAATAAGCGATATTTATGTTGATTACAATTCGGAGGTTGAGAAAGGGCAGTTATTGGCTCAAATTGATACATCATTATTTGAAGCACAGCTTCAGCAGGCAACTGCAAATATTAATAATGCAAAAGCTACTTTAGCTAAAAATCAGGCTCAATTAGACTATGATACAAAAACATATAAACGATATAAAAATTTATATGGAAGAAATTTAGTATCAAAAAATGATTTAGATTCTGCTGAATCCGCATATAAATCAGATATAGCACAAGTAGCAGCGGCAAGAGCGTCAATAATGCAGGCACAAGCAAGCTACGCTACAGCTTCTGCCAATATGAGATATACAAAAATTATTTCACCCGTAAAAGGAATAGTAATATCAAAACAAGTAGAAGTAGGACAAACCGTTGCAGCAAGTTTCCAAACACCTACCTTATTCCAAGTAGCAGAGGATTTAACAAAAATGCGTATTGAAACAAGCGTATCGGAAGCAGATATCGGTAAGGTTAAAGAGGGGCAGGAAGTTGAATACACACTTGACGGATACCCCGACAGCACTTTTTACGGCAAAGTTATTCAGGTAAGATTATCCCCGACCACTGAATCTAACGTTGTAACATACACAGTTATCATTGAAGTTGAAAATAATGAGGGCAAGCTCATGCCTGGTATGACAGCAAACGTATCAATAATAACTGATAAAAAAGAAAATGTTTTGACTGTTCCTAATACTGCATTAAAATTCACAACGGCAGACAACAAACAAAAGTACGAGCATAAAGGTATATGGATAGAAAAGAAAGGCAAACCCGTCAGAATAAACATTGAAACAGGAGTAAGCAATGATTCTTATACTGAAATTATATCAAACGAAGTAAAAGAGGGTGACAGAGTCTACGTAAGTAAAACCATGAGCGGGAAAAAAGAACAAATGAGGGTCCCA
Source organism: Candidatus Gastranaerophilales bacterium (assembly GCA_947626325.1). GTDB lineage: Bacteria > Cyanobacteriota > Vampirovibrionia > Gastranaerophilales > Gastranaerophilaceae > Avigastranaerophilus. The sequence goes on from CANQRT010000064.1 coordinate 7,326, forward strand.
AGACTGTAATATGAGCCTTATTGAAGTAAAACATGCAATAAAAACATATCAAACAGGAGATGAAAGTTTTAATGCGCTAGATGACGTTTCATTAAGCATTGAAGAGGGTGAATTTGTTGCAATAATGGGAACATCAGGAAGCGGAAAATCAACGTGCATGAATATGCTTGGCACTTTAGATAAACCAAATTCGGGCAGTTATCATTTAGACGGGGTGGATGTCTTATCATTATCACCTGATGAACTTTCAGACATAAGGAATGTAAAATTAGGGTTCGTATTTCAAGGATTTAATTTAATCCCCAGAACAACAGCCTTAGATAATGTAGAATTACCCATGATATACAAAGGAATCCCCGAAGAAGAACGGCATGAAAGAGCAAGAAAAGCACTAAAAATAGTAGGTCTTGAAAAACGGGAAGATCACATGCCAAACCAGATGTCAGGCGGACAGCAGCAAAGAGTTGCAATTGCCAGGGCAATAGTAAATGACGCCCCTTTAATTCTGGCAGACGAACCCACAGGTAACTTAGATACCAAAACTAGTATTGAAGTTATGGAGTTTTTCGTTAATTTAAATAATCAAACGGGAAAAACGATAGTTTTAGTAACCCATGAACCTGACATTGCTGAATACTGCAAAAGAGTTATTCGTTTTAAAGACGGAAAAATAGTATCAGATATGCCAAAAAGTGAATGGCAAAAAACAAGGACAGCGCAAACATAATGATAGATTACAAATCAACTATGAAAATGGCTATAAATTCACTAAAAGTGAATAAACTTCGCTCTGCCTTAACAAGCTTGGGCATAATTATCGGTGTAAGTGCTGTAATTATAAT
>CANQRT010000065.1 GCA_947626325.1 Candidatus Gastranaerophilales bacterium
CCAGCTATTTTTATGCTTATTTTATAGTCCTAAGAACGAGATTACATCTCAGCTGGTCTTTTTAAATTCTACGCACTTTCGTGCTTGAATTTTACAAAACCCTGCGCATACTTTCCTCGTACGCTTCGCGAAGTGTACAAACACTGATATCGCCTATTTACATCAAAAAATCTTTTAAGTTGATTTTCAGCGTTATATGCCTTATTATAATTTTGTGGAAGAAAGTTCTGCCATCAAGTTAGATTATGTATGGTTTCGGACATTTTTACTGATTATAATTTAGGATTAAAATATAAATGGTAAAATTATTTTACAAAATAAAACAAGACAATAAAAGAATAATTTCATTTTGCGGATTAAATCTATTTTCTTATACTAAAAAAAATAGAAATTTGAAAATATATGATTTTTTAGAAAAATACAGATATATTTTAAGTAATACGTATGCAGAAAGCGAAAATGAAAAAGAAATTATAAATAGCGAAATAAATAATCCTATATGGCAATATTGGGAAAATTCAAATAAAGAATACTTTCGGGGGGGGGGATTCGAAAGATGAAAAAGCGAATTCAGCCTCTACTCCAATCATTGTTCAAAAATGTTTTGAAAGTGTAAAAAAATTTTCAGGAAACAGACAAGTTATTGTACTCAATGATAATAACATATCTAATTATATTACAATTCCAACTTATATATTAGAAAAATTAAAAAACGGAATAATAACTCGTACTCATTTTTCAGATTATTTAAGAACCTGTCTGCTTTTAAAATACGGCGGAACTTGGATTGATGCAACAGTCTTGCTTACAGATAATATCCCAAATGAAATTACATCTTCAGATTTTTTCGTTTTTAAATCAATTCTTTTTTATAATTTAAGCGCAATTCCCTCAATAAAATTATTAGAAGGGAATAATGATAATATGAGTATTTCAAATTGGTTTATTCATTCAAAACCTAATAATATGATTTTAAAATATACAAAATTATTTTTGGAGGAATATTGGAAAAACGAAAATAAATTAATTAACTATTTTTTCTTTCATTATTGGATAACATTTTTAATAATAAACAATAAAGAATGTGCTCAAATATATAATAATATGCCGAATAAATCAAACTTTGCTCCTCATTTATTGCAAAATAATTTGTTTAGAGCTTATGATGAAGAATTATTTAATGAAATTAAATCTTTAACACCTATTCATAAATTAACGTATAAATATAAAATGCTTGAAAATAAAAATTTATTTATAAACAAAATAATTGAGACTAAAATTTAATTATCTTTAATTTTTTTTCAGTTGTAATATATCAGATTATTATAAAAATCTTTAATTGTATAATATTTATTACAAGGAAACAAAATTAATGTTTAAAAAAATTATTAATTATAAATTTCAAATAATTTTTATTTTAATAATCTGCTTTGGGATATATCTGAGAACAAGATTATATTTATTTAAAGCAGAATTTTGGCTTGATGAAGTTATGTTTGCTTTATCTTTTATCGATAAAGGTATAGGGGCATTATTTCTACCTTTAGAAGCAGAACAAAAAGCACCTCCGTTATATTTATGTTCGGTTTATTTCATAGTTAAATTTCTTGGATTTAATGAATATTCTTTCAGATTTATTTCATATATATCAGGCTGTTTATCCGTTATAGCTTTTTATTTCCTTTTAAATGCGTATGTAAAAGATAATATAGGCAAAACATTTGCTTTATTTCTTTTTGCAATATCAATTCCGCTCATTTATAATTCTGCGGAATTTAAACCATATTCGAGCGATACATTAATTTGTATATTATTGTTTCTTTTTTACAGGTATATTTATTCTAAAAATATTGTTTTAATTAAGGGGGGGGGGAATTTTAAACAAGCATTATTTTATACCCTGATGACCGTATTATTAATCTTTTTCTCGTTTCCTTCGGCATTTATTATTCTTTCAATGGTCATAACCAACTGCATATTTAACCGAAAAATAACATTAACATCAATTTCAATAACCACGGGAATAATTATCTCGGGAACAATTATTTATTTAATGGATACAAATGTTTATCCGTTCATGCGGAATTTTTGGTGGGAACATGAAACTAAAAGTATAGAATATATGTTTTTAACAAGTATTAATTATTTTATGGACAAAGTCGGAAATAATTTTAGTTATCAATTCCTTTCTTTAGTATTACTCGTCTTGATAATTCTTTTTAAAGAAACAAAGCATACAGCGGTATTTTGTTTATTATGTATTGCAGGCCCGATAATAGCAAGTATACTAAAATTATATCCTTTTGAGGACAGATTGGTTTTATTTCTCTTACCGATATTTTTATTTTTAATAGCAAAATTATTTGACTATAACATTTTTAAAGTCACCTCAGGCATACATGAAAAAATACAAAAAACAATTTTATGTGTACTTTTAATATTAATAATCAACATAAAAATTCCTTATATAAATTACAGCCAAGATAGGTTAATCAGTTTTTGTAAATATTACGATTATAAACACACTCTGCAATACAGACAAGAAGTTAAAAAAGTCAGTTTATATGTTTTAAATAACTATCAAAAAAATATAAGAATACTTACCACAAATGAGTTTTATTATTATATAAGATATTATAACAAATACTACAATATGAAAAAAAACATACCTATAACATATTTAGGCTGGATAAATAAAGATGAAATCGGTAATACCATAACAAAGTTTATTGATGAAAATAACGGTAAATATACAATGTGGTTTATTAGCAGAAACAATGAATATTATTTCAGAAATTGGGATTTGAAATATTTAAAGGAAAAACTGCAGGAAAGAAAAATTAATTATGGTGTTATTCCGAGGTTTAAAAATACTTATGCTTATATACTGTACAGTAAATAATACAAATTACCTTTTTCGGTTATGGAAGGATAATAAGTTTAGCTTTTTTTACTGGGTAGCTTAGTTGGCAAAAGCTTGCGGCTCATACCCGCTAGGTAAATAGTTCTGGATTTTATTCAATTAAAGGTCATAGTTGATTTTTAGCGTTCTATGTCTTATTATAATCTAAAGAAAGTTAATACCCACTAGGTCGAGAATTCAAATCTCAACTGCAATTTAAATGTTTTAAACTATTTTTTGAAAAAAAGGAAACTATGTAATGAAAGATTTATCTAAATATTCGGAAATAATTATTTGGGGCGCAGCCTTTCCTCCTGCAGAACTTAACAGTGTAGCTACATCAAGTGGATATGCTTCAGAAGCGCTGTTATCTTTGCTTGAACGCAATGGTTATAAGGACAAAATTATATTTTTTGTTGATAGTAATGAAAAACTTCACGGAAAATACAGGCTGGGATTAGAAGTAAAAAAGCCAGAAGAAATCTTAAAACATCCTTCAGCCCTCGTAATTATTAACTCTATATCAATGCAGGCAATTCAAAAGTCAATGACTCAAATGGGAATTCATAATGACTATTTGATTATCCCTTATTATTATTACCATGGCTCAATAGGGGGGGGGTACAACAAAAATATTGGCAGAGAATGTGCGCTAAAGTATAGAAATGAAATAGAAAAACTTTTTGATACTACGGATTTTCAGACAAGAAGATATTTAGAGATTATTTTTGAAGAAAGACTAAAAGGCGAGGATGATTTATATACACCTGAATATTATACGGGAACAGGAGATAAATTAAATTATTTCTGTGATGAAGAACTAGCGCCTAAAGGAGATGTAACATATATTGATGCAGGAGCTTATATCGGTGATAGTATAGAACCTGTAAGGTTAAAATATAAAGAACGCTTAAAAAAATGTATTGCTTTTGAACCTGATTCAAAATCCATGTTAGGCTTGAAAAAATATATTAAAGATAAAGGAATTGAGAATAAATGCGTTATTTTTCCTTATGCTTTAGGTTCTGAAAACAAAGAAATATATTTTACTCAAGCAGGAATGGCATCACATCAGTGCGACTTTAGTGAAATAAAACTTGATGTAAAAGTTTTTGATGAACTTTCAGACTTTGAAATTATTTCAGATGCTATGGTTAAAATGGATATAGAAGGAGCAGAATTAGAAGCTTTAAAAGGTATGGAACACTTTTTGAAAAAGTATCAGCCTTATTTGGCTATCTGCATTTATCATAAAGAAAATGATTTATATGAAATTCCAAAGTATATAAAGAGCATAAACCCAGATTATAAATTAGTAATTAGAGGCGGATGGCATTTAGAATGCTGGGCTGTTCCAAAACGCCATTATATTAAATAAAATTATAACCTTTTTGTACTGTTTAATAGAACTGCCAATTCGGTAAAAATATTTTAGTGATATAATTATTATTAATTATAAATTTTGCTATTAATGTTTTTATAAGAGTATGAGGTCATGATGAAAACAGTTGATTTAAGAACATTATTAAATCCATTAAAAATTATTCCGCATTTTATTGAACGAAAAAATAATAAAAATATGTTAGGCCCAATAGCAGTAGAATTTCATTGGTGTACAACCTGTAATTATAATTGTGTACATTGCTCTTACGCACAAAGACGTAAAAATTTTAAAATTTTATCTGAAAATATAGTGGAAAATACCGTTCAAGATTTAATTAATATGAAGGTAAAAGCAGTTTATTTCAGCGGAGGCGGTGAGCCTACTACTTATAAAAACTGGGATAAATATGCAAAAGAATTTCTGGACAACGGAATTGAAACTGCATTAATCACAAATTCTATCCTTATAAAAAATGAACATCTTGACTTGTTAAAAAAATTTAACTATATAGCTGTTTCGGTTTACTCCACAAATGAGGAGGAATATAAAAAAATAACAGGAGCAGATAATTTTAAAAGACAATTTGCTCTGCCAAAAATGCTGAATTCTCAAAACTCCAATGTTATTGTCGGCGCTAGATGTGTTATAAATAATATAAATTACAATACTATTATTTCTACTTATAATAAAGCAATTGGAGAGGGCTTTGATTATATAATTTTTATTCCTGCAGTAGATTATGAAAATAAAAAAATCGATTTATCCGAAGAAATTAAAAATAAAGTAAAAGAGTTGATTAATGCAAATGCCGATAAAATAGACCCTAGAAAAACTAATCTATTGGGTTTGGGTGAAAAAGGTATTCAGCACTATAAACATAACCAAGGGAAAGACTTTATTGATTACGATTGCTGCGGTTGTATAGATATAAGAGCTAACGCTTTTATAAATTACGACGGTAATGTGTATTTGTGCCAGCCTTTAATAGGTCAAGAAGAATTTTCTATTGGAAATTTAAATCAAAATTCATTTAAAGAAATTTGGAACAGTGAAAGACATAAAGATGTCATTTTAAAATTGAATAACAGATTTATTAACGGACATTGCGTTGATTGCAGATCTATCTCACATAATATAAAAATCCATGAATATATTAAATCAAATAATATGCCAAATATAGTAGAGGATAATTTTGTATAAAAATGTTTTTGAACAATAGAAAGAACATAATATGACAGATAAATTTATACCGCTGGCCGTTCCTAATTTCAGCGGAAATGAATTGGAATATGTTAAAAAAGCAGTAAAAGAAGCTTGGGTTTCAACAGGCGGAGCTGAAATTCAAAAACTTGAAGAAATAACTGCCAAATACTTAAATGTTGAAATGGCAGCTGCCGTTCAATCAGGTACTGCTGGATTACATCTTGCCATGCTTCAAGCAGGCATTAAACCTGAGGATGAAGTTATTGTTCCAACCTTGACTTTTATTGCTGCGGTTAATCCTGTTAAATACTGTTTTGCTCAACCAATTTTTATGGATTGTAATGATTATTTGTGCCTTGATGTCAATAAAGTTCGCGAGTTCTGTGAAAATGAATGTAAATTTATTGACGGAAAATTAATAAATAAAAAATCAAATAGACACATAAAGGCAGTGGCCGCAGTCCATGTTTTTGGCAATATGGTTCAAATGAAACCTTTAATGGAACTGGCAAAGGAATTTAATTTAAAAGTTATAGAAGATGCAACGGAAGCTCTTGGTACTTACGAAAAATCAAATGGAAAGCACGCTGGTACAATTGGAGACTTTGGTGTTTATTCATTTAACGGAAATAAAATTATTACAACAGGCGGCGGCGGAATGGTTGTTGCAAAAAATTTAAGCGATATAAAACATATTAAATATCTTTCTACTCAAGCAAAAGATGATGTTTTATATTTCGTTCACAACGAAATCGGCTATAACTATAGAATGACAAATTTGCAGGCTGCATTAGGATTGGCTCAATTTGAACAGTTAGAAAAATTTGTTGAGGCTAAAAATAATAATTATAAAAAATATACTGAAAATGGAATTAAACTCCTGCCTTTTGATAATTCATTGCGCTCTAATAAATGGTTTTATTCTTTTGAGTGCAAAAATTCAAATGAAAGAGATGAATTAATAAAATTCTTACAAGAACGTAAAATTCAAGCAAGACCAATTTGGAAACTAATTCATACCCTTAAACCTTATGAAAATTGCCAAACATATAAAATTGAAAAGGCAATATATTATTATGATAAAATAGTAAACATTCCTTGTTCAACAAATTTGACCGAGGAGGATATTTTAAGGGTAGCTCAAACCCTTGAGGAGTTCTGTTCATGCAAAATTTAATATTAATAGGCGGCGGCGGGCATTGCGAAAGCTGTATTGATGTTATAGAAAAAGAAAATAAATATAAAATTATCGGCATTTTAGATGTAAAAGAAAAAATCGGTCAAAATGTTTTTGGTTACGATATTATAGGCTGCGATGATGATATTGAAAAATATATAAATAATGGAGTTTCGTTTTTAATAACTGTTGGACAAATAAAAAGTGCAAGTATAAGAATTAAACTGTTTGAAAAAATAAAATCTAAAGGCGGGCAACTTGCAACAATAATCTCTCCAAGAGCTTATGTCTCAAAATATACTTCAATAGGTGAAGGCACAATTATTATGCACGACGCTTTTGTTAATGCAAATGCAAAAATTGCAAACAATTGTATAATCAATACAAAAGCAATAATTGAGCATGATGTAACTGTTGAAAGTCATTGCCATATATCAACAGGCGCAATTGTAAACGGAGGCTGCATAATATCCCAAGGCGCTTTTATAGGAAGTAATGCTACTATAGTACAAGGACTTAAAGTAGAGTCAAATGCCTTTATTAAAGCTTCTTCAATATATACAGGGAAATTAATCAATAATATCCGCAACAATCCAAAAGAGCAGAATAATGCGTCAATATGGCTTCGGGGGGGGGTAGTTGCTAATATTAAAAAACAAAAAATAAAATATCTTCCGCTTAAATATTATAAGACATCAGCTGCATAACTTAAAAAAGTATTTATTTGAATACTTTTTTATCTTCATTTCTTCTCATTATTCTTGCTGGATTACCAAGTGCAATTAAATTATCACCTATATCATTATAAACAACAGCACCCATACTTATTATTGTGTTTGAACCAATTTTAACTTTTTCTTTAATAACACATTTCATACCTAAGAAATTGCAATCACCTACTACACAATTTCCTCCAAGGGCAGAACCTGCACCAATCGTTGAAAGTTTTCCAATTACTATATCATGTCCTATAACTGCGCAAGGTTGAATATATACATTATCACATATAGTAACATTGCAAGAAATTGATACAAATTGAGTAATTGTTACACCTTGTCCTATTTTGGTTGAATTTGGTATGTATACAGAAGGATGAATTAAAGTGGCAAAACCATATCCGCTATTTTGGATTTGTTTATATATTTTTTTTCTTACTTCAGGTTCACCTACAGCAATTGTAAATTTTATTTTATCTTTAGCATAATTTTTTACAGCTTCTTCAAAAGTTATTATGGGAATTCCTTCAATTGACTTTTTGGGGATGGGGG
>CANQRT010000066.1 GCA_947626325.1 Candidatus Gastranaerophilales bacterium
CCCTAATCATTTTCGCTGATACAGGGTCAAGCGTTGTTAATCCGCTCGAATGAGTTAACTTTTGTAATCCTTTATATATTAACGGAGTACTTGCATAATAGAAAAATGCACTGCTTAAATCTCTAAAGAGGTACTCAAGCCCTTCATCCTTATTTCTAGCTGTCATAACACGTCCAGATGTAATACCTACATCTGTTGTAAGCAGTTTACATATTTTATTGTTTTCTAAACAGTGAGCAACTGTTGTCATAACGCTTGACGCACCGCCTTTAAATGCAACATTTTTTGATTTTTCTATTTTATTATTAAAGCTGTCAAACGAATTTTCCTTAAACATATCATCAGATACTGTTTCAGCTTTTTCTAATTTTATATTTTTCTTACTCATCATTAATTTTGTAATTTTTTGATTAATTTTAGGCATAATAAAACCCACAAAACCAGTAGCTAAAAGGGTTGAAGCTATTATTTTTGTGAATTTAAACGCAGTAAGCTTTTTCATAACTGAAGCTGAATACTTTTCTGAAAGATTTAAAATAGGATCACGAAGTGCATCTTTACCCACATCAAACTCTGTAATAGGTAATTTTAAAATGTGCTTGCCAATAGCATTACCGATTTTATTAAATATATCAACACCGCACATCCAAAATAAAGCACCTACGATATCATCAGTAAATCTTTCTCTAAACTCCGCAAAACCGCCTCTTTTATAAGCGTTAACCCCTCTGCCTGTTGTTACACACGATTCTAATGCAATTGTGGACGTTAAAGTATCAGGGTTAGCTAAGGCTGTTATTACCTTTCTTCCGTCTATACCTTTATAACTTACCTGATTATTCTTTTTAATATTTGATTTTTGTGTTTCGGAGTTTATACTTTGAATATACATAGCTTTATTTGTTAACTATTACAAGTCTATAAAAAATATCAACTTGTTTTTTTGCTATTTTTTCTAATTTTTTTAAGTTTCTTAATATTTTATCTTTACATTATTTCTTTTGATTATATCATAAACATACTCACTAATCCTCTAAGCAGATTGTTACATTGACAATACTGACATTAGAAAGGAATTACTTATGGCAAACATTAAATCAGCTAAAAAAAGAATATTAACAGCGCAAAGAAACTATGAAAGAAATGTTGCTTTCAGATCAGCTATTAAAACCGCCGTTAAAAAAGTTCTTGTTTTAGCTCAAGCCAAAGAAAAAGACCAAAATGCAATTAACTCTGCTTTATCTAATGCTTATAAACTTTGTGATAAAGCTGTTTCTAAAGGTGTTTTACACAAAAACACAGCTTCAAGAAAAAAATCAAGATTAACTTTAGCAGTTAATAAATTAATCGGTTAATTTTTTATTTTTGGTTAAAAAAAAGCTCCTTGTTTAAAGGAGTTTTTTTTTAATATTTTTATTTTAACCTACAAGTCCTGAGTCATCATATTCTGATGCTTTAACCATAATTGCATGTTCAACAGGATTTTCTTTTTTTATTGATGTATCAAAAGATGTTTCTTCAAAGCTGTAATCATCTTTTGCTCTTTTTAATTGATTTTCATCAACTAATTTTTTTGCAAGTTCAGCTATTTCATATACTAATTGGTATCTATTATTTGTATTTTCATTTAAGTCCCAAGCTATTTTTACAATCTGGTTCATATTTTCCTCCAATATATTTCAATTATACTTTGCTCATTTTTTATAAGCAAGCGGACTTTTTTATTAAGTTTTGTAACCTCCTTAAAATCCATGCCCTATCATGGTTTTAAACCATATAGGCTTTATGTAGCTGGGTTTGTTAAAAAATGTTAACTCGTCTTTGTTTTATGGAAACCCATGCCATGACATGATTTTCGGTTGGTTGATTATTTTTTTCTAAAATTCCGCTGTAGCCGCAGTCCATGATGAAGTCTTATTATATATTTATACGCATTTTATAAGGTTTTTATGCAAAACAATCAAAATATTTCATATATTAACAGCAAAATAATCAACTTGCGTTCTGAAATCCTTTTCAGAGAGGCTCAAGACGACTTTTTTTATTTTAATAAAATTAATTTAGCACTTAAAAAGCTCTTAGAGGCTATAGAGCTTACTCCATCTTATGTTAAAGCTCTTTTATTATGTTCTGATATTTATTTTATTAAAGGTCAGTTTAATAAAGCCTTAAATTATGCTTTTGAAGCTTTTGAATTTAACCCTTATTCAGTTAAAGCTGCAGCTAACATTGCTAACTGTTTTTACGCTTTAAAAAACTTTTCTAAGTCTTTAGAATTTTGCGAAATTGCACTCAATCTTATTCAAAATGAAGATGAGGCTTTTTATTTTCAAATTATTGAGATTAAAATTAATTCTCTTATAGGACTTAAAAAATACAAACAAGCTTATGTTACTTTTATTCAAAGTCAACAATTACTTAAAAAAGATGATTTAGTTAATCTTTACACTCAAAATTTTTATAGTATTAATCAAAAATTAAAACTTCAGAAAAAATTAACAAAATCAAATTTAAAAATTGTTTGATTTATACTTATAATTACAGGTATTTTGCTATGAAGCCATTTATAAAAAATCTTTGTTTAATACTTATAACAGCAATTTTTACATATTTAGTTTTTGTTAATATTGATTTTAAACAATTAATTACAACAGTAAGAAATATAGATTATTCCTATTTATTACTTTTACCTATATCAATTATTATATCATTATCCTTTAGAGGGTTATGTTTTAAACTTTTAATTTCCAAATCAATAAATATTCCCTTAAAACTTTCTGCCCCGCTTTGCATTACAGGAACAGCGCTTAATATATTTCTTCCAGCTAGAGCAGGTGATATTTTTAGAGCTATTTATATAGGGAATAAATTTAAATCCGATAAAATTAAACTTTTAGGTACTGTTATGCTGGAAAGGGTTTTTGACGGTATTGTTATTTTAGCATTATTGTTCATCGGCATTTTTGTATATAACAAAAATCCAATTGCTCAAAAATTATCTATATTAGGTGTATTAATATTTTTTGGAACATTTTTATTGGCATTTCTTGCAATAAAATTCAATAAAGTAAACTCTATTTGTTTATTTTTAGAAGAAAAGTCATATTTTCTGCCTGATAAACTTAAAAATATTTTTCATTCATTTCTTCAATTTACAAATAGAACTTGTAATTCATTTATAGAAGGATTTGAAGTTTTAAATTATCCAAAGACTCTTTTTTTATCAGTTTTATCATTTTTTTGTATTTGGATATTTGAATGTTTAAATTTTTATATTGTAATACTTGGATTTCACTGCGCTGTTAACTGGTCTATTACTTTATTTATAATAAGTTTTATAGCGCTTGCGTGTATGATACCTTCCACATCTATTTTTATAGGGCCATATCAATACGCAGTCATTACAGCTTTCAATATTTATCACTTACCCAAGGAAACCGCACTTGCTGTTTCTCTTGTTGAACAGTCCATTGTTATGATTACAACAGCGGTAATTGCGTTTATTTTTCTATTTAAAAATAATATTTCTTGCAAAGATTTAAAAAAAGAGAGTTTATAAAAAACTCTCTTTTTAAGTAATTATTAAGCCGTAATTATTATTTTGCAAGGTATTCATTAATAGCTTTAGCTGCACGTTTACCTGCACCCATAGCATTAATAGCAGTAGATGAACCAGTCGGAGCAACGTCGCCGCCTGCATAAACACCATTAATAGACGTTTCACCAGTTTCAGCATTTATAATAATGTAACCTTTAGGGTTTGTTTCCAAGTCCATATTATCTCTAAGCATTGATGCCTGTATAGTAGGGTTAGGACCTGTACCTAAAGCAACAACTACTGTATCTACATCTAAATCAATAGTTTTACCCGTTGGCATAGGTTTTCTTCTGCCTGATTCATCAGGTTCGCCAAGTTCCATTATTTCAAACTGCATACCGCCGACATAACCTTCTTTATTATATATTTGTTTAGGTGCATGTAAGAATTTAAATATAACACCTTCTTCTTTTGCGTGGCGGATTTCTTCTAATCTTGCGGGAAGTTCAGCTTCGGTTCTTCTATACATTATGTATACTTCTTTAAAACCAATTCTAACAGCAACTCTAGCTGCATCCATTGCAACATTACCGCCGCCAATTATTGCAGCTTTTTCGCCGACTCTTATAGGTGTTGGTGTTTCTTCTAAATTTGCCTGCATTAAGTTAACACGGGTTAAGAATTCGTTAGCAGAATAAACACCGTTTAAGTTTTCACCAGGAATACCCATCATTTTAGGAAGTCCTGCGCCTGAACCAATTACAATTGCATCAAATCCGTCCTCTTTTAATTGTTTAACGGTAATAGATTTACCAACAACAACGTTAGTAACAAATTTAACCCCCATATTTTTAAGATTAGCAATTTCTTTATCTAAAAATGTTCTTGGAAGTCTAAATGGAGGAATACCGTATCTTAAAACACCACCCAGTTTATGTAAAGCTTCAAACACTACAACTTCGTGTCCTGCACGGCGCAAGTCTGCTGCTGCAGTAATACCTGCACATCCTGAACCTATAATTGCGACTTTTTTGCCTGTTTCTTTTATTTCGCCTATTTGAGCATTTGTAGCATCACCTACATATCTTTCAAGTGCTCCGATAGCTATTGGTTCAGATTTAATGCCTAATACGCATTTGCCTTCGCATTGGCGTTCCTGAGGGCAAACTCTACCGCATACAGAGGGCAATAAACTTGATTCTCTAATAACTTCGCCTGCTTTTTCCAAATTCCCTTCTTTTAACTCATGAATAAATGCTGGGATATTTATATTTACAGGACAGCCCTGTACACATCTTGGGTTTTTACAATTTAAACATCTTGATGCTTCAAGTTTTGCCTGTTCATCTGTTAAATTAGACTCTACTGCGTCAAAATTAGTACGTCTTACCATAGGGTCTTGTTCGTGTTGTCTTTGTCTTACTGCCATATTTTTTTCCTTTTTTACTTAATCTTTATTTTATTATACTATAAAGATAATCATGTAAACGACATAAGTTTTTGGAGAAGCTATGAACATTAATAAGAATTATTTAAATCTGGAAGACAGCTATTTATTTTCAACTATCGCAAAAAAAGTTGCAGAATTTTCACAAAATAATCCCGACAAAAAAATAATAAGATTAGGTATTGGCGATGTTACACTGCCTTTAGCGCCTGTTGTTGTTGAAGCAATAAAAAAAGCAGCAGATGAAATGGGGGTTCAAGCTACATTTAAAGGATACGGGCCTGAGCAAGGTTATGCATTCCTGCGTGAAGCTATCCAAAAATATTATGAAACAAAGCATGTTAAGCTCGAGGCTGATGAAATTTTTATATCTGACGGCGCAAAAAGTGATTTAGGCAATATTTTAGATATCTTTTCACTTGATAATACAGTACTTGTACCTGACCCTGTATATCCTGTATACGTTGACACAAATGTTATGGCTGGCAGAAAAATCATTTTTGCAGATGCTAATGAAAAAAACGGATTTTTGCCCATGCCTGATGAAAACCTAAAATGCGATATTATTTATATTTGCTCGCCAAATAACCCCACAGGAGCTGTTTATACAAAAGACGGGCTTAAAAAATGGGTTGATTATGCACTTAAAAATGATGCTGTTATTCTTTTTGATGCAGCTTATGAATGTTTTATTAAATCAGATGAACTCCCAAGCAGTATATATGAAATTGAGAATGCTAAAAAATGCGCAATAGAGTTTTGCTCATTCTCTAAAACAGCAGGTTTTACAGGAACAAGATGCGGTTATACTGTTGTTCCAAAAGAACTTGTTAAACAAGGAACTCAATTAAACAAATTCTGGTTAAGACGCCAAACAACTAAGTTTAACGGTGTTCCATACATTGTTCAACGAGGAGCGGAAACAATATTCAGTCAAGAAGGTCAAAAACAAATCAAAGAAAATATTTCATACTACAGCGAGAATGCAAAAATAATATCTGATACAATGGATAAGCTTGGAATTTGGTATACAGGAGGTAAACACTCGCCGTATATCTGGCTTAAATGTCCAAACAATATGAAATCGTGGGATTTCTTTGATTATCTTTTAAATAAAATTGCAATAGTAGGCACTCCTGGAAGCGGGTTTGGACGCAATGGCGAAAACTATTTCCGATTAACATCTTTCGGAAACAGAGAAAATACAATTGAAGCAATGCAAAGATTTACATCCTTATTTTAGATTTATTCTTCAATAACAGCCAGTCTTCTTACAACTTCCATAACCGATGAACGTAAGAACCAATCACGGACATATTTTTCAAGCCCAAAACAGCTGCCGCGAGTTTTTAAACCAGATATGGCATCAAAAGAAGCCTCGCACATACCCAATTGAACAGCAAACGCAGGTTCTTTAGCACTGCTATATATTCTTAATTTTAATGATTGAATACGTCTATGCCCGCCTGGTATTGTTTCTATATCTTTTTTCAGGGAAAGAAATTGGATTAAAGATGTTTCCAGTTGGGAAATTTCAAATTTTCTTTCTTCATCATTACTTAATGATTTATTTGTATTAGACAATTCATTTTCCTCTTTTTAAAGTTTACTACTAATTAATATCCCGTTTTTCGTGACAGCTAAACCCCCTTGAGATGTTTCTTTTAATAACGGAGACATTAGCTGTCCTGTTTGCACCATTGCATCAACAACCTCATCTGCTGGAATTTTACTTTCTATATCAGCAAGAGCCAATTCTGCTCCAGTTATTGCATGTATAGCAAGGAATACATTACGTTTAACGCAAGGGATTTCAACTAATCCGCCAACAGGGTCACAAGTCAGCCCCAAAATATTTTTTAAAGCAAGTATTGCTGCGTTAACTTTTTGTTTTTCATTTCCGCCCATTATTTCAACAGCCGCCGCAGCGCTCATAGCAGAGGCAACTCCGCATTCTGCTTGACATCCAGCTACAGCTCCTGCCATAGCAACCCGCCCTGATATTATATATCCGATTGTTCCTGCTGTTATTAAAGCATTTATTTCTTCTTCATTACTCAATCCTTTTTCTTCCGATAAAGCAATGATTACGGCAGGAACTATCCCGCACGAGCCAGCTGTCGGACAGGCTACAATCTTATTCATCCGCAAATTTTCTTCCATTGTGGCAAGTGCGTATGTTGTTATTTTTTCATATATTTTACCAAATATTGCTTTTTCTTTTTTGTATTTTTCTTGCAATTTAATACAATCATCACCGCATAAACCGCTGTATGACTTCTCGTTTGAATTCATACCATTTTTTATTGCAGATTTCATTGCTTCTATATTTTTTTTGACTCTTTCTCTAACTGATTTAACATCAGTTTCAAAATCATAAGCCTCTTTTTCCTGCATTACTTCATATATTTTTTTATTGTTACTCTCGCAAATATTTAAAAGTTTTTCAAATGTATTTAAACTAAAATCCATTTAATCCTCTAATCTTTTAATGCTTCTAACAAAATAAACATCCTCAATTTGCTCAATTTCTGAAATAACTTGCTGCGGGATTTGCCCGTCCACACATATACACATTGAAGCCGTTTGTCCACGTGCATTTCTATCACAGTCAAGTGATGCTATATTTATATTTTCTTTTTGTATTATCGTGGACACCTTAGATATCATGCCAGGTTTGTCCTTATAAAACAATATTATTGTATTATATTCACCTGATATTTTTGTTGTAAAATCATCAATTTTCGTTATTTCCACATTCCCTGCACCGACGGAATTACCCGAAATTGTCA
>CANQRT010000067.1 GCA_947626325.1 Candidatus Gastranaerophilales bacterium
ATATATTAGTGGCAAATACGCCTCATTACGGTGATTATACGGTGGCAGAGTTTACTTTTGGTATTTTGTTAAATTTGATACGAAGAATTTGTTACGGAGCAAACGAACTCAAAATGGGTGATATGTACCCTGAAACCTTTGGCATGGAGCTTTTTGATAAAACGATAGGGATAATTGGAACAGGCTCTATAGGCTCTAAATCTGTAAAAATAGCCAAAGGGTTTTCAATGAACATAATTTGTCATGATAAATACCCTAATAAAGAAATTGAACAGACTTATAATGTTAAATATACCGATTTAGATACTCTGTGTAAATTGTCAGATATAATTTTTCTGCATACTCCATTAACTTCAACAAGCTATCATTTAATAGATGAAGCAAAAATTGCACTAATGAAAGAGGAAACAGTAATAATAAATACAGCCCGAGGAGAACTTATTGATACAGAAGCATTATATAATGCCCTTTTAGATAAACGAATAAAAGGAGCCGCACTAGATGTGTTGGAATTTGAAGATACGATTTCAAATAAACGTCCTGGGGAAAATCTTAACCTTAAAAACCTCAGAACTTCTTTAATAAACGGCAAACTTTTAAATCTTGATAATGTAATTGTAACTCCTCATATAGCTTATGATACAAAAGAAGCGGTTCATAGAATTATGGAGATGACACTTGATAATTTAAATAAATTTTTGAGTGAAAATCAGGTTGTTTATAAAGTCTGAAAATTAACAAAAAAAATGCAAGTTTAAATGTAAGATTTAAGAACTTGCAATATTTACACTAGCCGAAACATTAATAACAAAATAATTATACAACGATTTTACAAATTCGTAAAGTATACGAATAACTTTTTTTTTGGAATTAATATGAAAAGTTAATAAAAATTAACAAGATAAAAAATAAAACATTATAACATTTTAAACGCTTGTAATAGCAAAGGCTTTGTAGGATAATTTAAAAAAATAAGGAGTAAGGAATATGAGAAAACCCGTAATTGGAGTACTTGGTGCTACAGGTGTTGTAGGCAGAAACATTTTAAAAATATTGGAAGAAAATAACGTAGTATATGAGGATATAAAATTTCTTGCAAGTAAAAAAAGTGCGGGTAAAACTATAAAATTTAAAGGTAAAGATTATACTGTAATAGAAGCGACTCCAGATGCTTTTGAGGGAATAAATATAGTTTTAGCTTCTGCTGGCGGTTCAACTAGTTTAGCTTTAGCTAAAGAAGCCGTAAAGAGAGGTGCTGTATATATTGATAACTCCAGTGCTTTTAGAATGGAAAAAGATGTTCCACTTGTTATTGCAGGAGTTAATGATGAAGATATAAGAACTCATAAAGGTATAATTGCAAATCCAAACTGTTCAACTTCACAATTAATGCTTGTTTTAAAACCTTTGCATGATTATGCAGGCATTAAAAGAATGGTTGTAAGCACATATCAATCAGTATCAGGGGCAGGGTTAGCTGCGATTAATGAGCTTAAGGAAAATACAATTGCTGTAAATGAGGGTGAAACATTTGAAAATAAGGTATTTAAAAAGCCTATAGCATATAACTGTATACCTCAAATAGATGTATTTTGCGATAACGGCTATACAAAAGAAGAAATGAAAGTAACAAACGAGACCAGAAAAATACTTCACTTAAATCCTAATACCCCTATATCTTGCACAGCAGTTAGAGTTCCCGTATTTATAGGTCACTCTGAAGCAGTTACTGTTGAATTTGAAAGAGAAATAACTGCTGAAAAAACAAGAGAAATTTTAGAAAACGCATGGGGTGTTAAAGTTGTTGATAATCCTGAGAACTATGAATTTCCGACAGCAGTTGAAGCAGCAAATACAAACCCTGTATATGTCGGCAGAATAAGAAAAGATATCGCTTTTGATAATGCAATTACATTTTGGTGTGTAGCTGATAACCTTAGAATTGGTGCAGCATTAAATACAGTAAGAATTGCAGAAAAAGTGATAGAAATGCAGGTATTTTAAGGAGATATGATGATGAGATATAATTTTGGTGATGTAATTACAGCGATGATAACTCCTTTTAATGAGGATTTAAGTGTTGATTATCCTGCTTTGGAAAAACTTGTTAATCATTTAATAAATACAGGTTCTGATGCAATATTAGTAGCAGGAACGACTGGTGAAACCCCAACACTTTCACACGAAGAAGAATATGAAATTTTTAAATTTGTTAAAAAAGTAGTGAATGGCAGAGTTAAACTTATAATGGGAGCAGGTTCAAATTCGACTGAAACTGCGGTTAAATCCTCATTAAAGGCAAAAGAACTTGGAGCTGATGCTATTTTAACAGTTGTTCCATACTATAATAAACCCTCTCAAAAAGGTATGTATGAACATTTTTCAGCAGTAGCTAAAGCAGTTGATTTACCTATTATTTTATATAATATCCCAGGCAGAACAGGAGTAAATATGCAGCCTGCAACAATAGCAAAACTTGCTAAAGAGTTTAAAAATATTGCTGCAGTTAAGCAAAGTAATCCTGACTTAGATTTAATAAGTGATATAAAATCAATGTGCCCAGATGATTTTATCATATATTCAGGTGATGACAGTTTAACACGTCCGATGTTATCATTAGGTGCTTATGGAGTAATAAGCGTTGCTTCCCATATAGCAGGTGATAAAATAAAACAAATGATACAACTGTTTAAATCAGGTAAAAACGAAGAAGCATTAAAATTGCATATTGAGTTATATCCACTGTTTAAAAAGTTGTTCATGGCACCAAATCCAGTTCCAGTAAAATCAGCACTGTCACATATCGGGTTAATAAAAGAAACTGTAAGACTTCCACTTGTTATGTTGGATAAAGAAGAAAAAGAAGAATTATATTCAATCATAAATAAATATAAGAGGAATTGATGAGATTGAAAGAGGCAGATAAAAAAGGATTTACGTTGGCAGAAGCTTTGGTGGCTCTTGTTATAATAGGTCTGCTTGCGTCCTTACTTTTAGGTAAATTATTTGTCAATACAATCAAACAACAGACTGTAGCTCAATTACAAAAAACAAATAATATATTGGGACAGGCATTTAAAAAAACAGAGGTATTAAACGGTTTTCATCAGTATTGGGATTTTCCATCAGGTTTAAGTCAAACATCAACAAATATGTTTTTTGATGATTATTTAAAAAATGATTTAGTATTAATGGAAGATTGTAAAAATAAAACAACTGATGAATGTGAATATAAGTTTAAAGAATTAAATGGCAGTGAAAAAACATTAGAGTCTCTTTGGCGCAGATTTTATTTAAATGACGGTATGTTTGTTGCTATGCAGACAAACGGTAGTGAAAATAATAAAGTAATTTATTTCTATGTTGATGTAAATGGAAAAAAATTTAGTAATACTGTAGGAAAAGATATATTTTTATTTGAATATTGGGTTCAAAATTCAGCTCACCCTGATTATGAAGGTAAGCTGCTTCCTAGAGGACATGAATATTCACGTGAAGATTTAATATCAGGTCAGACTGATTCATGCTCTAAAAGTGCTTCAGGCAACTATTGCGGAGCTTTAATAGTAAAAGATAATTGGAAAATATCTGACGATTATCCTTGGTAATAATTATTTAACTAAATTAAATATATCACGGCAAATTCTAAATATAGTATCTGCTTGATTAAAATTAATCATATTGGCACCGTCACAAAGAGCATTGTCTGGATTTGGGTGCACTTCAAAAAATAAACCGTCAGCGCCAGCTGCAACTGCTGCTTTTGCAAGTACGGGAACAAATTTTCTTTCGCCTGATGAGCTGTCACCGCAGCCTCCAGGTAATTGAACACTGTGTGTTGCATCAAAAATAACAGGGTAGCCCATTTCTTGAATAATTGGAATGGCTCTCATATCGGAAACTAAGTTGTTATAACCGAAAGAAACTCCTCTATCAGTAATAGTTATTTTATCGTTACCAGAGTCTAAAACCTTTTTTGCAATAGATTTCATTTGCTGAGGTGCTAAAAATTGGCCTTTTTTAATATTAATAATTTTTCCTGTTTTAGCTGCAGCAATAAGCAAATCAGTTTGCCTGCATAAAAATGCTGGAATTTGAATAATATCTGCTACTTCAGCAGCAGCCGCAGCTTCATTTGGATTGTGTATATCTGTTACAATCGGAACGTTAAACTCTTTTTTAACTTCTGATAGAAGTTCAAGCCCTTTATCAATTCCTAATCCACGGTATGAATTTAATGAACTTCTATTTGCCTTATCATAAGAAGATTTAAAAACATAATTAATATCAAGCTCAGCTGTAAGTTTCTTTAGGTGTTCTGCTGTCTTAAAAAGAATATCTTTTGATTCAATAGCACATGGCCCAGCAAGAATGGTTAATTTATCGCCACCAATATAAAAGTTATTAAGATGAACTTTATTAACCATAATTTAACCTCCGATTTGTATTTATTTTATATTAAAAAATTCAGATAAACAATATAAAATACATCTACATACTAGAGCTTTGTAACATCCGATAATATTATTTTATTGGTAATATTATATAAAGAAAATTCATAAATAAGGTTATAAATCTCTTTGGTCCTGCCAAACAAAATAGGCTTAATACATACCTATATATTACAGATGGTCTTAAATAAAAACGTTTATAAAACTCTTTTTGTTTGACTAAAATTTCTTTTGCATTAATTCCTTCAGGTTCAATAATTGATAACCAAGAATTAAATTTTGTATAATCTAATTCTTTATGTTTATCTTGTGGAATTAATGTCGCAAATTGTTCAGAACCTGGCATTGGAGTTGATACAGTAACAACAACATCCGAAAATGGTACACTTAAAGCAAAATTAATAGTTCTATTAATTGATTCTACAGTATCAGTCGGATGTCCTACAATAAAATGTCCCTTAGTTTTTATTCCAAGTTCATGGCACCAGCCGATAACTTGTTCAACCATTTGTAATGAAATTTCTTTTTTTATATCTTTTAATACTCTTTCGTCACCAGATTCTATTCCGAATGCAATGTGCCAACATCCGTTTTGTTTTAAGTATTTAAGAAATTCATAATTCACATTATCAACCCGAGAAAAACAGGACCAATTGAATTTTATTTTTTCTTTTCTACATAATTCAAATAGTTCATTTATCCTTTTTTTATTGATTAAAAAAGTGTCATCATTAAAATGAATTTCTCTGATTTTATATTTTTTTATAACTTCTTTTATCTCTTCAAAAATATTTTGTGCACTTCTTTCTCTATAAGTTCTTTTAAAAACTGCATTAGAACAAAAAGTGCATAAGCCAGGACAACCTCTTGATGTAATTATATTTGTTACAGGTAATGTTTTATAATCACATAATGTTGGTACATATGAATGAATATTTTTAACTAAATCCCTTGCAGGGAAAGGCAGTTCATCAAGATGTTTTATAAGTTTTCTTGGAGCATTATAAATTAATTCACCATTTTTATTATAAACAATACCGTCAACTTGAGATATATCACCGTTTGTTCTTAAACATTCCAGCAATTCAAAAGTTGTTATTTCGCCTTCTCCTATTATGCCATAATCAAAACAGTTAAAAGACATTGCATGTTCTGGAACAGCACTTACATGTGCACCGCCAATCATTAGTTTTATATTAGGAAATTCGGCTTTCAATTTTTGGGCAAGAGCTAAAGTACGGCTAAAGCATACGGTAGTAGAAGTTAGCCCGATATAGCATTGTTCTTCATTCCCCCCCCCCGCAATAACATATTCTCTGACTCTATTAACAGTATCTTCCTGTGTAAGACCTTCATGCTCGGCATCAATAAATTTTATATTGTATTCTCCATTCCCAAATTTCCTAAGATATGCAGCAATATATAAAACGCCAAGTGGAACTTGTGACCCTCCTGCAGCTCCTAAAAATTTCGATGAATAGCGCTCAGATCTTGTAATAGGAGGATATATTAATATATATGTGCTAGTCATTGTATTTCCTTGTTTATATAATTAATTATAAATATTAAGTTTAATAGTTATTACAAGATAATAACAAGTTAATAATAACACTGCTAATATTAAATATCAATCTTGCTAATTTTTAAATTTATTTTTGATTTTTCAATATTATTTAATATTTCTCAAAATTATGTGCGCTCTGCGGTTTGTTTCTTCTTTTCCGCCGTCGTGCCATGTTATTACTTTCATATTTAAAATTTCCATTTCACTCCCTATAAACTTTTTGATACTTTCTTGAGTAAAATATGATTGAATAGTTCCTTTCTCATAACCAAAATCAACTATTTCATCTTTATCGCCTCTTGAAGTATCCATAATTAAATCAATATACATAAGACCATTGTTTTTTAATACGCGGTGAGCTTCTTTTATTCCTTTTTTAGCAATCTCTCGAGGCATTGAATCAAGTACTCCGCAGGAAATACAAATGGTAAAATAGTCATCATCAAAAGGCAATTGCTCTACGCTTGATACTTGTATTCTCTCACCTAAACTCGGTTTTCCGATTGATGTAAACCATTCTCGTCCTAACGAAATAGATGTATCTGATAAATCAATACCGTATGGATTTAATCCGAATTCATCAAGAAATTTAACGTGTCTGCCCATTCCGCATCCCAAATCAAGACTTGCAAATTTTTTCCATTCTTCCCGAGACAAATTTAAAACATTAGTAAACTGAGAAATACTGGTTCTTTTTTTAACGTATTTATTTATAAAACGAACAACCTCTTCATGCGGGTAAAAACATATATTCCCCCCCCCCTAGATAAGAACTGTTCCAAATATCCTGTCCTGCTGTTTTTAAATCTATCATCAATTAATCTCCTTTTTATTTGTAAGTTTAAAAAATTAATTTTTTATTGAAACAATATTATCATAAAAATAATTATATAAAATTTCTTGAAAATGCTTTTGTCTTTTATGGTGTGAAATGTTATGACATTAAAGAATTAAATTATGGTTGGCAAAAGAATTAGAAACATCAAGAACTGCAATATCTCGTATTCTTAACCCTGAAAATACTTCTATTACATTAAAAACAATAGAAAAAGTTGCAAAATACTTAGGGAAAAGGATTGTTCTATATTTTAAGTGATATTATATTTTTAATTAAAATATTAAGATCTTTTTGAGACGTTGCTTAAGATTTTAACAATCGAACTATAGAAAATGTTAATATAATTGAGTTAGAAGCCAAAAAAGACACTGAATTTTACAAAAAACTTCTCAGGTGGGACAGCTACGGCTTCGCCTTCGCATACAAGCTCAGTCACACTCCGCTTCGCTTCGGATACAGGCTCACAATCTTCGCATTGCTTAGATGTTCGCTTTGTAATCCTCACTCCGTTGCGGTGCTTCGTTTTGTATCTCACCTACGGTTCTCGTCTTACAGGAAAAAATAATTTAAAAAGATAAACTCCTCTCAATGTATTACATTGGAACTTTTTACGCAAGAGTTATATGAGAAAATTACAGATATAAACAGTCTCTCAATATTCTCACTTATAGAAAATTATAAAAATATAGCATAATAATAACTTATATACTTATTCCTTATAAACTAAAAAATAAAATGATAAAAATTTATACTTTAAGAATATGTTATAAGTGCTTATAAAATAGCTCTTTACCATTTAATTTCATTATTTAAAAAATTTGCAGTATTTGAGGGAAATTTTGTAAAACATTAAATATTTTATCTTTTAAATTTTTATTATTCTTTTTATAATTATTAAAAAAGGGGTTAAAATGAGTAAGAAAG
>CANQRT010000068.1 GCA_947626325.1 Candidatus Gastranaerophilales bacterium
TTATATTAATTTCCTTATTTTTATTGATATCATCTTTTGCTTTAGGGTTTTTTGTTAAAAAGTCGGTTGATGATAAGAAAATTTTTTATTTAACTAATGAAAAATTTAACTTGCAGATTATTAATAATGATTTAATAAGTAAAATTAAGAAATTAGAACATAGATTAAGTAAAAATAACAATCCAAAAGAAGATTATAATTTAGAAGAATATAAACACCCTATTGATATAGAACTTGAAAAATGCGTGGAGTCAACTCATCCTTATCTATATTCAGACTGTGCAATAGAAAATGAAAAAGCTTGGGATAAAGAAATTCAAAAAAAATTAAAAAATTTAAAAGATATTATGAATAAAGATGAATATACTATTATTACCAATTCTCAAGAAGATTGGATAAAATCTTTTAATAGCAGTAAAATAGCTATCAACAAATTTATTTCTGAATGTGACGGAACTGTTAACCAAACTTTAGGTTTTTCTTCTATAGCTAATTTAAAAAAGCAAAGAGCTTTATTGTTAGAACAAATATATTATAGTTATACCAATGAAAGGGAAATAAATACTTATTAATTTTTATTTCCTTTAACTGATTCATATCTTTTTAATATTTTTTCTAATCTATCTATTCTATTATACCAACCTTTTTCAAATTCTTTTTGATCAGGATGTTTTTCTACGGTATTTTTATTGTATTCACGTCTTAGTTCAAGAAATTTATTTAAATTTCCATTTGATTTATGTAAAAATTCTTTTGTTCGTCCTACTCCATGTAATACAGCTGTATCAAAAACTATTAAGGATTTTATCGGATCATTCTCCTTATCTAAACCCGATTTCAACCAATAATCATTATAATATATTTGTATAGTTTCTTCTTTTGACAAGTTTTTCACATCTTTATAAGGTAATTTATGCCTACGACAGTAATCATTGTATGCTGATTGAGTTACCCCCCATGTTAGTTGGTCCACCTTTATCTTTAGAATTATTAGAATATTTGCCTTCAGAACCAAAAACTTTTTCTAAGGCTGTAAAAAAATTCC
Source organism: Candidatus Gastranaerophilales bacterium (assembly GCA_947626325.1). GTDB lineage: Bacteria > Cyanobacteriota > Vampirovibrionia > Gastranaerophilales > Gastranaerophilaceae > Avigastranaerophilus. The sequence continues at coordinate 1,046 of CANQRT010000068.1, forward strand.
TGTCATTTTCTGTTTGTATTGTATTTTTTAAATTGCTATAATTTAAATTTTTTGAATTAATATCCGCAGCGCTGACTGTTACATGTCCTATATCTTTTTTATTTATTTTTATTTTTTTAACATCTAAATCTTGTTTATTATCTTCATCATTATGTTTTTCTGTTTTATCTTTCATTGTCGGATATAGTATATCTTCACGTTTTTCTTTTTTTTGTTTATTAACATAGTCAGCTAATATTTCTGCCCATTCTTTATTATCTTGTTTTTTAGAATTATTTATATCTTCATCATCGTCATCTTTATCAAAATCAAACTTTGATACACCAAGACCAGGTATTTTTTTATTATTTTCTTTTTCTAGTGTAACTTTTTCTTTTTTGTCTTTCATTGTAGGGAACAGAATATCTGCTCTCCTTTGCATTTTGTCTTCCGACTCTTCCCTAAACATATTTCCTCCTTAACTTTTTAGTATTACAAATTAATTAACGGCATTTTTTATATATAATCTAACCTTCTATTAAAATATTTTTGCTGTTAATTGAACTATATTTTCAGTATAAATCTTTTGTTAAATTTTTCAAGATATATCGTTTCAGAATAATAAATTTTTAGATTACTAACATATCCAAAACCATGATTACTATTAAATTACAGAGATATGTAAATAATTGTTAAAATCTTGACATTTATTACATGTTTATGGAACTAAATTTTTGTTTGAATTTATAAAAAAACACATACCCAATTAAAAGGTATGTGTTTTTTATTGCGTACAAAATTTATTAGACTGCTTGTTTAGTCATATTTAAGCATTTAACTACAGTATCAACTACCGTTTGTTGTTCTTCGGGGGTAATTTCAGGGAACATTGGTAATGACATTACTAATTTTGTATCTTTTTCAGTTAACGGTAAGTCGCCCTCTTTATACCCAAGTTCTTTATGCAATTTTTGCAGATGTAAAGGTACAGGATAATATATCATTGCGCCTATGCCATTTTCCTGCAAAAGTTGATGAACTTTATCACGATTTTCTATCCTTATAGTATATTGATGATAAACGCAGTATGAATTTTCGACCTCTTTTGGAGTCAAAATTTCAGGATATTTTGCAAACATTTCATTATACCTGTAAGCATTTTCTCTGCGTTTTTTGTTCCATTCGTTAACATAAGGCATTTTTACTCTTAAAATAGCCGCTTGAATTTCATCAAGTCTTGAGTTTACACCAAGTTCATCATGATAATATCTTATTGCACCGCCGTGGTTTCTCAACGCAATAACTCTGTTATAAAGATTTTCGTCATTGCAGGTAATCATACCGCCGTCGCCCATACCGCCAAGATTTTTTGTCGGATAAAAGCTAAAACAGCCAAAATCTCCGAATGAACCTACTTTTTGACCTTTATATTCCGCACCGATTGCCTGACAGCAGTCCTCTACTACTTTTAAATTGTGACGTTTTGCAATATCCATAATTTTATCCATTTCAGCAGGCTGTCCGTACAAGTGAACAGGGATTATTGCCTTTGTTTTGGGTGTTATTGCAGCTTCTATTTTATTTGCATCAATATTAAAAGTATCAGGATTAATATCAACAAATACAGGAGTTGCACCTGCTAAACCTATAGCACTTGCCGTTGCTACAAATGTAAATGCGGTTGTAATTACTTCATCTCCCCTGCCGATATCCAATGCCCTTAAAGCTAAGTGTAGAGCATCAGTCCCTGAATTTAATCCTACGGAAAATTTAGTACCTATAAAATCTGAAAACTCTGTTTGGAAGGCTTTATTGTGCTTGCCTAATATATAAGAGCCAGAAGCCAATACTTCTGTTACTGCTTTTTCTATTTCACTACCTATTTTTGCGTATTGTCTTTTCGAATCTAAAATCGGTATCATACTAATCTCCTTAACTTCCTAACATATTATAATTATAGTTTACCATAACTTAAATGCGCCTTTACATAATCTTAATAACGGTTATATAATAAGACTATGCAAAACATTGGGGAAGAAAATATAAACGAACTTGAAAAGGCACATATGGATTTTATATCCACTGTAAGCCATGAATTAAGGACTCCTTTAACCAGCATAAGAGGCTTTGCTGATACACTTTTGAGCTCCTATGACAGATTAACACCAGAGCAGAGAGAAAAATTTTTGCTGATAATTAAAGACCAGTCAAACAGATTGATTAATCTTGTTGAAAATCTATTAACTGTATCTAAAATGCAATCTGATAAGGAGTTACTGGTTTATAAATCAATAGATGCAGTACAAACAGCGGAATACGTTATACAAATAATTAAAAATCAATATATAACTCACAAATACATACTTAATAAAGAGAAAAATCTTCCAAAAATTCTTGTTGACAGCGATAAATTACAGCAGATTTTGATGAATTTAATTGATAATGCTTCTAAATATTCACCTGATAATACAACAGTAACGGTAGATATAAGCCAAGATTACGATAAAAATACAGTTACAATCAGCGTTAAAGATGAAGGTATCGGGATAAAAAGCGAGGATATTGGAAAAATATTCAATAAATTCTCGCGCATTGACTCGCCATTAACAAGGAAAATCCAAGGCAACGGGCTGGGATTATATATTACAAAGACTCTTACAGAAAAAATGGGCGGTGAAATAAGCGTAAATAGTTCACCAAAAGGCAGTGAATTTAAAATAACATTTAAAGCGGCAACCCCTGAAGATAACGGATTGAAGAAGATAAAAGAGTAAATATGTTAGCAAAAGCAGTTTTAATAATTGATAAAAGAATAGAGCAATCTACAAAATACAAAAAATTACTGGAAAGTATTGATATAAGTGTATTTACAGCATCAGATTTCGCAAATTCACTAAAAATAATTAATGATTTTGAACCTGATGTAATATTAATTTCAGACAGCATAGATTTCGACATAAAAAAAGCAATAGAACAAATACGAGTTTTAACTTATAACGTACATCCCGCAATAATAGCACTGTCAAAATCCAATCATATACAGGATAAAATAGAATTATTAGATACAGGTGCAGATGATTTTTTAAGCGAGCCGATAAATACAGAAGAATTTAAAGCAAGAATTAACGCACATATTAGACGTATTTTAGAAAATTGTTTTGTTGAAAATACAATGCTTTTTGATTCTAAAGTTTCTTATAAAATGATAAAACGTGAATTAAACAGCGCTCAAGAGTGGGCAATTATGCTTATTGATATAGATAATTTAGAATTTTACAAGGAAATTTACGGAGAGCTTGCAGCTGATAAATTACTTCAAACATACTCTGCAATTATAAAATCTTCGTTAGATAAAGGTGATTATTTAGGTCAATTCGGCAAAGATGATTTTATTGTAATTACAAAAACAACTGAAAAAGCCGAAAAAATCGCAAATTATCTTGTATATGCTTTTGAAACGGTAGTATCTAAGTTTTATTCAAAATCTGACGCAAAACGCGGATTTATGTTTATGCATGGCGACGAAGAAGCAGAAGATAAAGTAAAACTTGTATCGACAAGTATTGGAGTTATAACCAATCAATATAAAAAATACAACGACGTAAAACAGGTTATAAGTTCTTTAATTTCAACACATAAATTAGCAAAATATAAAACAGACTCAGCTTATGTTGTGGAGCGTCCGAAAATCAGCGCTGATAATGCCGTAGAAGAAAAAGAAAAAAACAATAATATTCTGATAGCAGAACCAGATGAAGCTTTATCTATACTTTTAGAGGCAACTGCAAGACTTCAAGGCTACAACGTAAAAGTTGTTAATGAATTTGATGATATTTATGAAGCTATAATTCAATACAATCCTGCTGTAATAATACTGGACGCAGGAAACAGCGAAACATTAAAGGGGCTTGAAGTTTGCAGAAAATTGAAATTTGAACTGCAAAATGTAAAATCAAATATAATATTTACAACAACCCTGCACGATAAAGAAATGGTACTGAATGCAGGAGCAGACTTGTATCTGCCAAAACCTTACGAATTATCGGTAATATTTGGCTGGATTAAAAAATTTAATGATAATTACAATGAATAAGGAGATAAAAATGCAGGTAAAAATTGAAAAAAAATCTATACTTGATGTAAATGCTGATGTAATTATAGTTAATTTGTTTGAGGGGGTAAAAACTCCCGCAGGCGTAACGGGTATTGTTAATAAGGCATATAAAAATTTAATATCGGAATACGTTATAAAAAAAGAAAAATTTGATGGAAAGTACGGCGAAATATATCAGCTTCCACTTCCAATATCGGGGAAAAAGCTATTTATAGCAGGGCTTGGAAAACAAAAAGAGTTTACTCTCGTAAAAATTAGAGATTTAACCGCAAAAATAGTAAGAATATGCAATAAAGCAGGGAATATAAAAAAGGCGGTATCAATACTTCATGGCGCAGGTATAGCAGGACTTTGCCCTCAATTATGCGCTCAAATGATTGCAGAAGGAGCAATCTCAGGAACTTATGCTTTTAATAAATATAAATCTGACAAAAAAGAAAACAGCTTAAAAGAATTTGTCATTGCTGAAATAGACAATGAAAAATATAAAAAAGCAAAAATCGGGGTTGAAACGGGTATAATAACTGCAAACGCACTAAACCGTGCAAGAGATTTAATAAATGAATCATCACAATATTTATACCCTGAAACACTTGCGCAATATGCAGTTGAAAATTCAGGAGTGAAAACAACAGTATATAATAAAGCTCAAATAAAAAAAATGGGGATGAATGCCTTTTTAGCCGTAGGTCAAGGCAGTGTTCATGAGCCAAAATTTATTCACATGGAATACAAGCCCGCAAAGAAAGCAAAAAGAAAAATAGCAATAGTAGGAAAAGGGATAACTTTTGACGCAGGCGGACTTGATTTAAAACCACCGACATCAATGCTTACAATGAGAGATGATATGTCAGGGGCAGCTGCCGTAATCTGTACAATGAAGGCAATATCAGAATTAAAACCCGATGTAGAAGTTCACGGAATTATAGCAGCGTGCGAAAATATGCCGTCTGGCAGTGCTTATAAACCAGGTGATGTAATCATAGCAAAGACAGGCAGAAGCATTGAAATTGATAATACCGACGCAGAGGGCAGAGTAACACTTGCTGACGCTTTAGCTTATGCAGAGGAATTAAAACCAGACGAAATTGTTGATATAGCAACTCTAACAGGTGCTTGTATGGTAGCTTTAGGCACAGTTTCTAGCGGAATAATGGGCAATAACGATAAAAAAATTAAAGATTTTATTAAAACCGCTGAAATTGCAGGCGAGCGTTTTTGGCAGCTTCCTATGTATGAAGAATACGGTGATACGTTGAAAAGCGATATTGCAGATACCAAAAATACAGGCGGAAGAATGGGCGGAGCTTCTTCTGCAGGTGTATTTTTATCTAAATTCATAACGAAAAACACACCTTGGCTTCATTTAGATATAGCAGGCACTGCATTTTTAGATACAGCTAATTCTGAAGGCATAAAAGGTGCTACGGGCATAGGTGTTAGAAGTTTAATAAAATATATTACAGATTAAATAAAAATAAATAAATTTCAAAATGAAAAAATATAATATTTACATTCCGTTCAATAATAATTATTTTCTTTAACTCAGTATCAAAGCAATTCTAACTCGCCCTAACGGGCTCAAACAGAGAATTGCCTGTGCCGTTTACTTCATTAAGAAAATTACATTATTATTTCAAGTCATGTTAATATTATATTTTTTTCATTAATAATAAAGATAAAGAATTAAGGATTATAATGTACAAGATAATTAAAAATACATTCACAAAAGAAAAAAATGAAATTTCTTTAATAGAAATAAAAAACAATAATTATGATAAAACCGTATTAATAATAGGGGTATTCCACGGCGAAGAACCGCAAGGAAATTTTTTAATTAACGAGTACTTAAAAACAGATATGCAAGGAATTAAAAATCGATTATTAATAATTCCGTGCTTAAATCCTGACGGGATGAAAAAAAATCAGCGCCAAAACGCAAACGGAGTTGATTTAAACAGAAATTTCCCTACAAAAAATTGGATTAAAACACAGAAAAACGAATACTGGGGCGCAGATGAAGCAGGAAGCGAAATTGAAACAAAATTCATGACAGAAATATTAAACGAATATAAAATTGACGCAATACTTTCAATCCATGCACCATTTAAAATAGTCAATTATGACGGGCCTGCAAAAGAACTTGCAGAAAAGATATCGGAAATAACAGGCTACAAAGTACAAGCGGAAATAGGCTATCCAACACCAGGGAGTTTCGGTAATTATGCGGGAGTAGAACGCAATATACCGACAATCACGCTTGAACTTCCTGAAGATGAAACAAATGAACAGCTTTGGAAGACCAATAAAGGCGTATTTGACTTTTTGGCTAAAGAATATTAACAAATGTAAATTTTTTTAATTTTTTTATTTAAATTTATAAAGAAAAATAAAAATCTGCCGACATGATATTTATGTGGAAAAAAGAAAAGGTGGTTCTATGTCTGTAGGCAGAGTTTCAGGTAATTTTGAATATGATAAGGAATATTCTAATTCCTCTGTTAATAACCAAGATGATGTGAATGTATTTGGAGATAGTCAGGTAGATGAAAACTACTCTGAATTATCTCCTGTCGATAACTCCCTATCCTCTCAGCAGGTTAATTTGGCAACTTCCTCGG
>CANQRT010000069.1 GCA_947626325.1 Candidatus Gastranaerophilales bacterium
GACATTTCTTCATTTATAGCTGGCAAAGATTTTACCTTTTCTGCATAATTACTTAAATCAATAAATCCAGCGGAATTAACATCTAATTTATCATTATCCTTAGCATATCCAATATTTGATAATATTAATAGAATATATATAATTAAAAACTTTTTCCCCATAATATCATTTTGAAGTAAAAATTATACAATATCAATCAACTAAATACTTTAATAAAACATGAATTTTTCTTTTTTAAATAAAATTTAGGTATAGAATATATAATATATTAAGTTTTGTAAAGACGAATTTATATAGTATATTTTTCAGTATTTACAAGGTTTCAAGGCATTATTTTAAAAACAAAAAAATAAAAAATAGTATATATTTATAAAAAGAGTAGCAAAAAATTTTAATAACAGGGTTTGAAATATATTGTGAAAGAAATAAACACGGAGAGAAAAATGTCAGAGATTAATAATATTGGAAATTATGGTCTAAATATTGATAAAATTGATAAGAAGGGTATAAAAAGAAGTGCAGAAATATCTTCACATCAAGAAGATATAAAAGAATATGTACCTGATACTGGTATATTAGGACGTTCACAGGTAAAAACAACAAAAGGTGCTGACATTTCAAAAAGTGTTGATGAAGCGGTTAATATGGCAAAACGCCATTCAACTTTAATGCAATGCAGTGAAAAAATATTTAATTATATTTACCAATCATACCTTGATAAAGGATTAAGCCCTAGCGAAGCTTATGAAAAAGCTCTGCTTGCTGAAGAAGAATTTATGGAAATCAGCGGATTAAAATCTGCTTAAAAATATTGATAACTTTAAATAATAGTGATATTATTAACGGGTTAATTAATTATAGAAAAATGGAACCTGAAATTAATGGAAACAAAAGACAGAATAATTCTGGCACTTGATTTTGATACTATTGAAGAAGTTATAAAATATGTTGACTTATTAAAAGATTATGTAGGTTATTTTAAAGTCGGACTCCAATTATTTACGGCTTGCGGATTTAAATCCGTGGAGGTAATTAAAGAACATGGCGGAAAAGTATATTTTGACGGCAAGTTTTCTGATATTCCAAATACAATAGCTCAAACAAGCATAAACCTTATGAAAAGAGGAGTTGATTTTTTCAATATAAGTGCAGTTGGCGGCAGTAAGATGATGATTAATACATTAAACGCCTGCAATAACTTTGCTAAAAAGAATAACATAAACCCGCCGACTATATTGGCAGTAACCCTACTTTCAAGTTTTGGACAAAAAACACTAACAAACGAACTTGGTGTTGATATGAATATATCGTCTTATGTGCTAAAACTCGCAAAACTAGCGAAAGAGGCGGGTTTAGCAGGAGTAATTGCACCTGATACCGATGCTGGAGAAATAAAAAGGACAATAGGTAAAGATTTTCTGGTAGTATGCCCTGCGGTAAGGCCCACTTGGGCAATAGTTAACGATCAAATAAGAATTGTCACACCCTCGGATGCAATAAAATCAGGAGCTGATTATATAATAATAGGCAGACCTATAACACATGCTCAAGACCCTGTAGCTGCTGCAAAAATGATAATAAATGAAATTGATGAGGCACTAAAAACACAAGAGGGATAAAATGAAAATCGGAGTTCCAAAAGAACAAAAGGTTAGGGAGGATAGAGTTGCTATAACTCCAGAAGGCGTTACCTTATTAAAAAAACACTCTCATGATATTTTTATAGAAAAAAATGCGGGATTAGGAAGCGGTTTTACTGATGAAGAATATAAAAATGCAGGTGCTGAAATATTAAACAGCCCTCAAGAAATATATGACGAAGCTGAAATAATTGTAAAGGTTAAAGAACCGCAGCCAAGTGAATATAATTTACTTAAAAAAAATCAAATACTGTTTACATATCTACATTTAGCTGTTGAAAAAGCATTAACTCAGGAGCTGTTAAATAGAAAAGTAACTGCAATTGCTTATGAAACAATAGAAACTAAAGACGGAAAACTACCTTTACTAATACCAATGAGTGAAGTAGCTGGGAAAATGTCTGTTCAAATAGCGGCTAATCTTTTAGAAAACCGTAATGGAGGCTCTGGTATTCTCTTAGGAGGAATTGCAGGTGTAAGTAGAGGCAAAGTATTAATATTAGGAGCGGGCAATGTTGGTATTAATGCAGCCAAAATAGCTGTAGGCATGGGCGCTGATGTTAGTATTGCTGATATAGATACTAATAAATTAAGGAATATAGATAATATGTTTGGTTCAAAAGTAAAGACTTTTGTATCAACTGAACCTGTATTAAAGGAATTAACAAAAGAAACTGACGTTTTAATAGGCGCAGTATTAATTCCAGGTTATAAAGCACCTGTAATAATAACAGAAGAAATGGTTAAAAACATGAAAAAAGGCTCTGTTATTGTCGATGTATCTATTGACCAAGGCGGAATAGTAGAAACTATTGATAGAATTACTACAATAGATAACCCTGCATACGAAAAATACGGGGTAATCCACTACAGTGTTACAAATATTCCAGGCAGTGTTGCAAGAACATCAACCATTGCATTAACGAATGAAACAATAAAATATCTATTAAATATTGCTGATTTAGGAGTTATAGAAGCTGTAAAAAGAAATCCGTCACTTGAAAAAGGTATAAATACTTATAACGGAAAATTAACCAATCAAGGAGTTGCTTTGGCTTTAGATATTGAATATACTGAACTCCCCAGTCTTATTGGATTTTAAAATATTATATTAACATTTTTTAACAAATAAAAAATAAAAAGCAATTTATATAAAAAAAAATTGTTTATATAAGCATAGGGGAATAGACAATATCAAGAGGGATAATACTACATGAGTATCGGAGCAAAAGATAAGATAGATAGAGAATTAGTTAAAAAATACTCAAAACTAAAAATGGATAATCCTGAAACAACCAAACTGGTTGATTCACAAAAAATGTTATCAGCAATGAATGACTACGCAATGATGCAGCGCAGTATGATAGATATGAATGCGAAATTAAAAGATATATGCAGTGATGTTACATCTAAATCTGTTGTATATTTAAGGCTGACCTTTAATCCGCCTAAACTTAGAAAAAAATAAATGTAAATAAACAGCAAATATTATAAAGATATTTTTTCAAAATGATTAATTTTTAATTACAATGTAATTATAAGTTAATCATTTTAGTGTGGAATATTAATGAAAAAAATCATACTTGCTTCAACTTCACCGCGAAGAAAAGAATTACTAGGGAAAATAATTACAGAATTTCAAATAGTAAAGCCAAATTACGATGAAAGTATAGAAACAAAAGAGTTTTCTTATAAATTAATAGAAAATATTGCGGAAAATAAAGGTTTATCGGTACTAAATAATATAAATTTTCCTGCAATAATAATAAGTGCAGATACAATCGTAATATACAAAAATAAAATACTAGGTAAACCTAAAGATTTTAATGAAGCAAAACTTATGTTAATGCAATTAAATGGAAAAACCCATAAAGTCGTAACGGCAATTTGCGTAATAAACAATGAAAACAATAAAAAAATCATTAAAAGTGAAACAAGCGAAGTCACATTTAATGAGCTGAAAGAAGAACAAATTGAAAACTATATAAAACAATATAAACCCTATGATAAAGCGGGTTCATACGGAATACAAGAACTTCCCGCAGGTTTTATAAAAGAATTACAAGGTGATTATGATAATATAGTATTGGCAGAAAAAATACTAAAAGAAATAGAGAATAAAGAAGGAGAAAATAATGGATAGTATTACATTAGTAAAAGAAAAAATACGAGATATTAAAGATTTTCCCGTAAAAGGAATAATTTTTAGAGATATAACAACAGCAGTAAAAGATACGCAAGCATTAAAGGCAATGATAGATTTTTTAACAGAAAAGTTTAAGAATAAAGGAATTGACTATGTAGCAGTAGTAGAATCAAGAGGCTTTATTTTTGGCTCAGCGCTAGCGTATAATATAGGAGCAGGCTGCATTTTAATAAGAAAACCAGGTAAGCTTCCAGCAGAAACCATAAGCGAAGAATATTCACTTGAATACGGAACAGATAAACTGGAAATTCATAAAGATGCAATAGAGACAGGGAAAAAAGCAATAGTTATAGATGATTTACTTGCAACAGGAGGAACAGTCGGTGCTGCTTGCAAATTATTAACAAAAGCAGGTGCTAAAGTAGAAGCTGCTGCATTTATAATTGAATTAACAGAGCTTAACGGAAGAAAAAATCTGCCTGAAGGAATAGAAGTTGTATCAATGGTAAAAAAGCGCGGAAAATAGAGGATGGGCGACGAGGATAAACAATTTGAAGCGAGTCAGCAGAAGCTTCAAAAAGCGAGAAAAGAAGGTCAGGTAGTAAAATCGAAAGATTTTTCCACCGCATTAGCTTTACTTGTAATGTTTATAGTAATAATAAAGCTAAGTCCTTTTATATGGGATCAAATATCAATATTATTTGTTTATTTATATGATAAAATTCCTGATAAACATATAGAAGATATAGGCTATGTTCACTTAGCCATAGCAGTATTTAAGCCAACATTATTAATAATAGGGCCAATACTAATTATGGCAGCTTTTATTGCAATATTGGGAGATTTTATACAGGTAGGGCCATTAGTAACAACAAAGCCGTTAGAACCAAAACTAGATAAATTAAACCCGTCTAAGTATTTTAAAAATTTAATATCGCCCAAAACTGCTTTTGAACTTGTAAAAAATATTCTGAAAGTTGTACTTTTAGGGATAATCGGCTGGATGGTATATAATTCACACTTAGAAGCCATAATCGGGCTTGCTGCTATAGATAATAGTTTCGCCATAATAAAAGAATTTGGAGCTATAATAATAGACTTTATAATTAAAGCAGGAATAGCATTTTTAATAATTGCTGCGGCAGATTACGGAATGGTTAGATGGAAATTTATGCAAGACCAAAAGATGTCATTTAAAGAAGTAAAAGATGAATATAAGAACTCCGAGGGCGACCCGCAGGTAAAAGCAGCTCTAAGACAGCGCAGACAGCAAATGTTACAGCAAAAGATGATGGATTCTGTACCTGATTGCGACTTTGTAGTAACAAACCCTACTCATATTGCTTGCGCTTTAAAATATGATGCTGAAAAAATGGAATCCCCGCAGTTACTTGCAAAAGGTACAGAATTATTTGCAAAAAAAATAATAGAAATAGCACGTGAACACTCAATCCCAGTTATTGAAAATCCACCTGTAGCAAGGGCTATATTTAGAATGGTAGAAATTAATTCAAGCATACCGCCCGAATTATATAAAGCTGTCGCTGAAATTTTGATATTTGTATATAATTTGCGAAATACTCAAAAAGGTAGTATTATAAAGTAGAAGACAACAGACTGTAAAAATGCACGCAAAAATAAACGACTACATAGAAATAATTGAAAAGGTAGCAAAGGTAGAGCATAAAAGAATTCCATCTCATATGGTGGATTATGATGAACTTGTAAGTATTGGTATTATTGCCATACAGGTAATGATAAAAGATAAAACCGAAGAACAACTTGCAAGATATAATAATGCTTATATTGCTACAGCTGTGCGCTGGGCAATAAGAAATGAACTTAGAAACCGTTATAAATGGTATTCATTAAAACATTCAAATTTAGATAATAAAGAAGAAGACGGCATTGACGGAGCAGAAAATCAAGATGAAGATACTTCAATTACTCCTGGTAAGGTAAGAGAGGCTATCTATGAAACAATCCTTTCAATAGACAGCTTAGCTGCAGCCGCTTCAGACAATGACTCGCCATTTGATTTTATTAAAGATCCTTCTGCGCTTCCTGATGAAAAAGCTGAAATTTCAGAACTGGGAAGAACTATTAGGGAAGCAATTGCAAAACTTCCTCAAAAAGAAAGAACTATTATTGAATACAGATTTTATCGCAATATGCAGGTTAAAGAAATAGCTGAACGTGTTGGACTGTCATCTTCAAGAATTACAAGAATTATTCAGGCTGCTTTAAACACTGTTAGAGAATACTTAAATAAAAAAGACCACTACGATTATTAAACTTCAAAAATAGAATATAATTTTTCTCTAATTTCTTCAGAATTAATTTCTTCTGAGGCTTCATTTAGTTCTAAAGCACTTTGATAGCACTTTGCAGCCTCTATATTTTTTCCCATTGCTTGAAGGGTGCGGCCTAGATTAAATTTAGCCATTACATAATCAGGATTTAATGAAATTGCAGTTTCAAAAAGCTTTTTTGCCTCTTTTAGATTACGTATACCGTCAAGGTAAATAACTCCAAGATTATTATATGCAGTATAATAATCAGGATTAATATTAATTGCCTTATGATAAGCAATAATTGCTTCTTCAATAAAATCTTTTTGCCACAATGCCATAGCACACTTATTATAAGCAGGTGCATTTTTAGGATTTAATTTTATCGCCTCACAATAAGACTTAATAGCACTATCTAAATCCTCGCATTCAAAATAAATATCACCAAGCTCTAGGAAAACGTCATCATTTTTTTCATCTAAAATAACAGCTGTTTTTAAGAGTTCAAGCGCTGTATCAACATCATCAAAAACATTATAATACAACGATGCAAGTGCTTGACATACAATCGCTGTCCACTCTGGATTGGGATTTTTATCAATAGCATATTTATAATGTTCACAGGCATCTTCATACTGTTCTGCTCTTACGAGAGCATAAGCAAGCGCATTATGATAAAACGGATTTTCACTATCACGCTCTAATGCAAGATTAAATGCATTAATTGAATTAATAACATCATCCTTTTTTAAATAAAGATGTCCTAACTCATAATAAACTTTAGGATTATCATCTAATTCTAAAATTTTTGTATAACAATCTATTGCGGTATTAATATCATCTTCAAAATAAACTTGAGTAAGACTTGCAACTTTTAAAAGTAATTCTTTATTATATGGATTATTGTCAAGCGCTTTAATATAAGAATTTCTTGCCGTATCAATTTCTTCATTTTTAAAATTAATATCGCCGATTTTTTTATAGTATATTTCATTTTGACCTGTAGCATTAGCAGCTAAGTCATAGGTTTTTAGCGCCATTGCATAATTTTTTGTTTTTTCCATTAAACTGCCAGCAATATCAAAAAACATAACGGCAAGATTTTTAGAAAGATTTTTATAAATCATTTTTATTGATGGTTTATCAAAAGGGATAGTTAATGCACCTGAAAGCAAATAATATAAAGAGGCTGAAAAATCTCTTGCATTAATTGCAGAATCGTGCATTTTATCAAAATACATTGATGCAAGAGTAAGTCTTGAACGTGCTGCCTTAAATGGATTTATCTTTATTGCTTGTTTAAGCTCAACTTCTGCCTCATCATATTTTTTAGCAAGTTCAAGGAAAAACGCTGTATAAATTCTTGCATTAGAATTAGTTGGCGAAAGATTAACAGCTGATTTACACTGTTCTATCGCAGAAACTAAGTTAATTTCACCTTTATCCCAAAGCAGTGTAGCCAATCTATAATAAGCTTCAGGAATATCAGGATTAAACTTTACTGCATCTATATAACTATC
>CANQRT010000070.1 GCA_947626325.1 Candidatus Gastranaerophilales bacterium
CCTCACAGCCAAGCAGCGCTTCAAAAGGCAGCACTCAATCCGCAGATATTCCTGTAATAATTAAAAAAGGTGATATAGATATTAAACAAATCAAAACAGGAAACATAAAATTAACTAACACTACTGGTAATATATCACTTGCAAACAATGTATTTTATCTTAAAGACCTTTTAACATCAGCCTTCCAAGGAAAAATAAGAGGCGATGTATCAATGAATTTAATAACAAGTGAAATAAAAACAGCACTTAAAGGCAGCGGATTAGACGTAGAACAAACTCTGTTAGATACTGCAAATATGAAAGATACTTTAACTGGAGTTATGGATTTCAATGCTAATATAAGCTTAAAAGGTGCTACCTACGAAGAACAAATGAAATCATTAAAAGGAAAAGTTGATTTTACAATGAAAAATGGACAATTAGGGCCGTTTGGTAAATTAGAAAATCTTATTATGGCTGAGAATATAAGAGAAAATGACTTCTTTAAATCCACAATTGGAAGCGTTTTAAACTCACTTTTATCTTTTGATACCAGCCGTTATAATACATTAAAAGGCGATTTAACTTTTGATAACGGAATTACACAGATAAATCCAATAACTTCAGAAGGTAATATAATGGCAACATATATCTTCGGTAATTTTGATTTATTAAAAAACAAGATAGATATAAAATTAAGAGGACGACTTGGTTCACAAGTCTCAGATTCATTAGGTCCTGTCGCAATGTTAAATCCGATAAACTTAATGAAAGCAACTCCTGGTATGAGCCTTGTTATGGGTAAAATCTTCTTCTTGTTTACTGAAGTTGTAACTGAAAATGAAATAAATCAAATTCCTTCACTTGGCAAGGAAATATCAGACACAAATGCTACTAAATTTCAGGTAGTTGTAAGAGGCGATGTTGCAAAACCATTAACTTTAATTAAATCATTTAAATGGCTTGTACTTCAATCAGATATGGATAATGCTGAAAATTATTTAAAGAACATTCCAGCTGATACTGTTATACCTCCAGAATTGCAAGAATTACAAGGGATGAGCAAAGAAGAAATTAAAACAAAAGCAAAAGAAACTGCAAAAAATAAATTAAAAGAGGCAGCTTCAGAGGCATTAACAGACGAAACTAAAGCAGCTATTGAAGAAAACAAAGAAAATATCAGCAAATTAAAATCCTTATTAAAAAATAAAGAAAAAGCAAAAGAGGTTTTAAAGGAACAAGCTAAACAAGCAGCTCAAGAAAAATTAAAAGAATTGAGTGAACAGCCTGTAGAAAATCAATAATCAAGCTACTTTACTAAATTTCAAAAATGTTATATTATCAAAATCTAGAAAGGTTGATGATAATATGGCATTTTTGGAATTATGGATGATTTATTTGATTTTGGCATTAATTGCAATCACATTTGAAATTTTTGTACCTGCAATGTTTTGCATAAACTTTGCCTTTGCAGGAATAATAACGGCAATATTATCTCTTTGGTGGGGTAATTTTTCACAATTATTGATAGTATTTACAGTTTTATCTTTGCTTTCAATAATATTTATAAAACCCTTGCTTTTAAAATTATTAAAGAAAAATACAAATGCTGATTTTGAAGCACAATACATCGGAAAAATCGTAAAAAGTATAGAACCTATCAATACATCATCAGGTGCGGTAACATTATATGATGAACGCTGGGAAGCAAGACTTAATGAGGGCAATGAAGAAATCCCCGCTGATTGTGATGTAAAAATAGTAAGAAATGACAGTTTAATATTATATGTAGAAAGAATATAAGGAGGATTTATGGTAATTTTATTAGTTATATGTGTAATTTTAGCTTTATTATGTATTAGTAAAGCATTCATAATAGTACAGCAGCAAGAAGCGGTAATAATTCAAAGATTTGGTCAATATTCAAGAACATTAACGCCAGGATTGAAACTTATAACACCATTTATAGAATCACCGCGTCAAATGATTAAAATTACAAAACAAAAAACTCTTGACGGAAGAACATACTCCACATTAAGTTATTCTCCAAGAATAGACTTAAGAGAATCGGTTTATGACTTCCCCCGTCAAAACGTAATTACAAAAGATAACGTAACAATAAGCATTAACGCTCTTTTATACTTCCAAATAGTAGATCCCAAAAGAGCAATATATTCAATAGAAAATTTGCCTGAAGCTATTGAAAAATTAACACAAACAAACTTAAGAAACCTTGTAGGTCAATTAGCATTGGATGAAACCCTCGTTTCTCGTGATATTATCAATGATAAATTAAGAGAAATTCTTGATAAAGCAACCGATAAATGGGGCGTAAAAGTTAACAGAGTTGAGCTTCAAGATATCGTACCTCCTGCATCAATCCAGCAGGCAATGGAAAAAGAAAAGAAAGCAGAGCAAGATAGACGTGCAACAATCTTAGAAGCTGAAGGTATAAAAAAATCTGCAATATTAACTGCAGAGGGTGAAAAAATGGCTGCAATTAACAAGGCAGAAGGTGAAAAGCAAGCTGAAATCTTAAAAGCAGAAGGTATTGCTCAAGCCCGTATTATTGAGGCAGATGCTGAAAAAGAAGCAATTTCAAGAATAATAAGTGCTTTAGCTGATAAAGGCAAGCCTGACCAATACTTAATTGCTATGAAATACTTAGAAACAATGCAAGATATTACTAGAGGCGCAAATAATAAAGTTGTTTATATGCCGTATGAAGCAACAGGTATTTTAAGCTCTGTTGACGGTATTAAACAAATGTTTGATAAACAGGTATAATTAAAATATAAATATTAAAAAAAGAGATGATAAATATATCATCTCTTTTTTATTGTTAAGAAATATAAATCATCTTGCGTATTCTATATGAATACGGGTTTTTCTCTACTTAAAAATATTAACTTTAAATTCGCTATGCTTTTTTAATCTGTCTTTTATTTCATCAAAAGTTAAAAATCCGCATTGAGCACCAAAATTTTCTACAACGGAAGCTGCCGTGACAGAAGCATACTTCAACGCTTTTTCAACGTCACCGTCAGTTTTTACAAGTGAAGCAGTAAAAGTTGAAGCAAAAGCATCACCCGCACCTAATGTCGATAATACTTTTGCTGGGAATTCACAGCATTGATAGAATTTATTAGAATCATAAGCATAAACTCCGTGTTTTCCGTCGGTTATTATTGTAATTCTGCCCTTGCCAAAATTTAGTTCTTTTAACATTTTTATAATATCAGGGTGAATAAGTTTATCAGAATATTTTTCTTTTTTAGTATCTGGTCTTACTTGTATTTCCGTTAGCATAGAGGCTTCATCTTTATTAAGTATAATAACTTCAGCAGTTTTAAGAGTTTTTATTAAATTCTTTTTTCCCTGCTTAATACTGCTTGTACCAAGGTTAATAGCAAGATTAACTCCGTGTTCTTCAGCATAATCAGCTACTTTATCAAGAACTTTTGTAGAATCACCATTTAAAGGAGCAAGATATAACCATTTTGATTGTTTTATAGCATTAAAATTAATGTCATCTTTTTCTAATTTAGCATTTGCACCTCTATGCGCAAGAACAGTTCTATCACCTTGAAAACTGGTTAATATTATAGAAAATCCAGTTTTATGCTCCTTGCTCCTAATTACGTTTGATTTATCAACTCCAAAATGTTCTAAAGAGTTAATTATTTTTTCACTTTGTATTTCATCGCCAATTTTAATAATCGTTGAAGTTTTAAATCCCAAACTTGCAAAGTTAGCAGCAGTATTGACTGCTCCCCCGCCTGTTTGAAAATCAAATTTATCTATTTCAATTTTAGCCCCGTATGGGTACGACATAAAATCTTTTTTAGCACCAGTTGAACTGACAGATACAATACTTGCTGCATCAGTTTCAATAAAAGCATCAACTGTAGCACTTCCCATTGTTATAAAATCATACATAATTTACTTCCTTTTTTACTATATTATATTAATTCGCCCGTGGATGAGCAAGTTCATAAGAATGTTTTAATCTTTCCGTCGAAACGTGAGTATATATTTGAGTATTACTGATACTGCTATGCCCTAAAAGTTCTTGCACAACTCTTAAATCTGCTCCATTTTCAAGAAGTTTTGTAGCAAAACTATGCCTAAAAACGTGGGGGGTAACATGTTTTGGCAGTTCAATATTTTCCATTACCTCCTTAATCGCAAGTCTAACACTTTGTGGTTGAAGTCTGTAGCCTGTTTTATTAATGAATACTGGCGAAGTATCTGATAATTCAGCATTTTCAGAAATTAGCGTTCTTACTGTTTTTATATACTCCTCTAAAAATTTTTTTGCACGCTCTGAAACAAGTACAATCCTTTCTTTTGCGCCTTTACCAAAAACTCTTATTTCATTTTCTGCTAAATTTAAGTTTTCAAAGTTCAAATTACTTAACTCTGAAATACGCATACCTGTGGCATACAAAAGCTCTAATATAGTCCTATTACGGTATCCAGCAGGAGTGCTGATTTTTACATTATTCATGACCTGCTCAATTTCAGCTTCAGTTAAAAATTCAGGCAGGGATTTGCCTCTTTTCGGCGCATGCACACCTACAGCAGGATTTGTTTCAACAACCTTTTCTCTATATAAGAAACGGTAAAAAGTCCTTAGCGAAGCAATTTTTCTTGCTGTAGTAGTTTTTGAATAGTTAAATTGCTGAATATATAAAAGATACTCCCTAATAACATTATAATTAACTTCCTTAATATCTCTCTCATTCAGCCATATTAAAAAGCTCAAAATATCCGAACTGTATGCTGTTACAGTATATTTTGAAAAATTTTTCTCGACTTCTATATATAGTTTAAATTCCTGTAAATATTTTTTAGATGACTCATTCATTTGCTAAAATTTTAAAAAATTTTCTAAAAAAAATCAAATTATTTCATATTTTTAAGCATATATTAAGAAAATTTAACATTTTAAAAACCATGTCAAATTCCATGGTCACATGGGTTTTGAGGATTATTAAAAACTCAAATTTTTGAATACTAAACAAATTGTTGTGTTCTTGAAATACTTTTAATATAATAATTTTAGTGCTTGGATTTGAAATAATTTAATAAAGGAGAGATTTTTACAGCCCGAATGGAAAAAATCGTTGAAAATTACGAAAAAATTAAAGCACAAATTGCACCTTATAATCCTATATTAATAGCAGTTACTAAATATTTTGATGAAACGCAGATTATAAAATACTACAAGCTTGGGATGAGAGATTTTGGCGAGAACAGAGTAAAAGAAGCAGTTGAAAAAATCAACAAGCTGCCTGCCGAAATCAAATCAAACAGCAGGTTTCACTTAATCGGACACTTGCAAACCAACAAAGTCAAGTATGCTGTCGGAAATTTTGAATTTATACATTCTGTTGATTCACTGAAACTAGCAAAAGCTATTTCAGAAGAAGCTCAAAAACAAGGCATAATTCAAAAAATTCTTTTGCAAGTTAACAATGCTGGTGAAATACAAAAATCAGGCTTTAGTCCAAATGAACTAAAAAAAGAGTTCACAAATATACACAATCTGCCCGCAATTAAAGTATGCGGTTTAATGAATATGGCACCTATTAATGCAGATGAGAAAAAACTTCATCAGTTATTTAAAAATATCAAACAAATATATGATGAATTACAATCTGAATTAGGAGTAGAATTAAAACAGATATCAATGGGGATGTCTAGGGACTACAAAATCGCACTTGAAGAGGGTGCAACAATGATAAGACTTGGAAGAATACTATTTGAATAATACTTAGGAGGAAGAAAAATTGGCAGTTGCAGACAAATTTAAAGGAATCATTGATTTTTTAACATCAGGATTTGAAGGCAGAGAAGACAGCATTTATGGCGAAATGATGGAAGAAGCAGAGGAATACCCCACACAAGGTAATTATGCTCTTAACCCTTCTTACACACAGCAAGAAGAAAAACCACAAAATACTAAAGTAGTTAATCATCCTAACTACAGAGGTTATGAAGTTATGGTTTGCGAACCTCGTTCTTATGAAGATTCAATCGCTATTGTTAAACATTTAAAAGAGAGAAAAACAATTGTTTTAAACTTACATTTATTGGATAAAGAACAAGCATTAAGAATTGTAGACTTCTTATGCGGTGCTACTCATGCACTATCTGGAAGCCAGCAAAAAATTGGTGATTCTGTATTTATCTTCACTCCTATTAATGTTGCACTGTCAGCAGAATCACAAAAAAGCAAATTTATAAGAGATGCTTTATGGAACCAACCTGAAGCATAAGGTTTTGGGGAAAGATATTTAAAAGAGGAACTTTTTTGTTCCTCTTTTTTTTATATCAAATCTCGGCATTGAACATCAGTAAATCTGGATTTTTTATCTTCTTTTATCTTAATTTTATCAATAATAACAGAGCGTTTTTTTCGATAAAGCATATCAACAAACGCTTCTAACCTTGTAATAAATCCAGCCTCGCCTGTTTGTTCATCTATAGAAAGATGCAGAATAGGTTTAGAATTTTTGCGTGCAAAGCGAGAAATACGCTCTAACATTAGTGAATCAGGGCCGCAGCCAAATGCGTTAATTGTAATTATTCCGTCAATATTTCTATCTTGAATATAATGTGCAGATGCTCCTGTTATTTCGTACTCATTAGCCCAGTACAAACGACTGTTTATTGAGTTTACACCCTCCTCCATTTGCTCATGAGTTAAATTATGTGCAGTATATACTTTTACATCTAGCTTTTCTAATTTATCAAATATTTTCATGCTGACACGTTCATCATAAAGATTGTATCCGTGAGCAATTAAAGCAATTGAAACAGGATATGATTTTTCATCTTCTGCTATCTTAACTTTATTTTCAATCGCATATTTTAATGCTTCTTTATAAGAAACACCGCTTCTTCTCATTACATAAAAATTGTTATAAACTTTCCAAGCTGTTTTTGAGGCTTTCTTTATTCTTTCAAAATCAGTTATTCCAAAGTATGAAGCGATTTCTTTTAAAAATTCATATAATCCGCCGTTTTTTTCAGACTTATCTAAAGTTGCATCAATAATTGTAAACGGACGTTTAACAACATTTCTAATTAAATCAGGCAGCCCTCTAATTTTTGAACAGTTATATATTTTAGGGGCTATTGACTGTATAGAAGGAACTAATATTTTATCAATACCCTTATCAAGCAAATTTAATATATGTCCAACATAGACTTTAACAGGCAGACAAGTTTCAGGCACTACAAGCTTAGAACCTAAACTCATTGTTTGTTTTGTTGTGTTATCAGACAATACTATTTCTATCCCTAAGTCAGAGAAAAATCCCCACCAGAAAGGAAAAAAATCATAATATGATAAAGCTCTTGGTATACCAACCTGCATAATATCACTTTTCATTATTAATGCTCCCATTGATTATAACACAAAACATTTTCTCCGCCAAACTTATTAAAAAGTTTTCAATACCGTTTAATTCTGCTTTCCGTTGAATTTAAAAGAAATTACGCGGTTTTCAACAGTT
>CANQRT010000071.1 GCA_947626325.1 Candidatus Gastranaerophilales bacterium
GGGATATAGGTTAAACATAACAAATGCGCCCATAGCCCAGCTGGATAGAGCGTTTGGCTACGAACCAAAAGGTCGGGGGTTCGAATCCCTCTGGGCGCGTTTTTTATTATTTTAGAAAGAAATTCTATGAATACTAAACAACTGATTGAGGATGATTTAAAATACATTTGGCGTCCTTTTACTCAAATGAAATCACTTGAAAACCCAGACAATAAACCTATTGTTATTCAAAAGGGCAGGGGCATTTATTTAATCGACTCTGACGGCAACAAATACATTGACGCTGTTGCCTCTTGGTGGGTTAATACCTTAGGACATTCAAACAAAAGACTTAATAGAGTTATATATAAGCAGGCAAAAAAAATAGAACACGTTATTTTCGCAGGTTTTACTCATGAAAATGCAGTAAAATTTTCCAAAAAACTTGTTAAAATGCTCAATAACAATTTAAAGCATGTTTTTTTCTCTGATAACGGTTCAACTGCTGTTGAAGTGGCTTTAAAAATGGCATATCAATATCAAGTTTTAAAAGGACACAGCGAAAAACGCAAATTTATTGCACTTAAAAATTCGTACCATGGAGATACTCTGGGCGCTGTATCTGTTGGCGGAGTTGATATGTACCATAAGCTTTATAAACCCCTGCTATTTGAAATCAGGCAGGCAATCAGCCCATATTGCTACCGATGTCCAATGGGCTGTAATAAAGAAACCTGCCAATGTGAATGTTTAGAAAGCGTTGAAAATATCTTAAAAGAAGATGCTCAAAATATTGCTGGAATTATTATAGAACCTTTAGTTCAAGCAGCTGGCGGGATGATTATGTATCCGCCTAAATATATAACAAAACTCAAACATTTATGCGAAAAATATAATATTCTGTTGATTGATGACGAAGTTGCAATGGGATTTTATAGGACAGGGAAATTATTTGCCTATGAGCATGCAGGCATTGTTCCAGACATTATATGCGCAGCCAAAGGAATTACGGCAGGTTATATGCCTCTATCAGTTACAGTTACAACTGATGAAATATATAACGCCTTTTATGACGATGACTTAGACGGTTATAAAACCTTTTACCACGGACATAGCTATACTGCATACCCATTAGCATTAGCTGTTGCGTATGAAAACCTTAAAATTCTTGAAGAAATGAATATTGAAGAATATTTAAAACCGAAAATCGCTAAATTTTCTAAAGAGCTCGAAAAATTTAAAGCTCATAAAAATGTCGGAGATGTTAGACAAACAGGAATGATATGCGCAATAGAGCTAGTAAAAGATAAGACAACAAAAGAACCTTTCAGCTATGAGGACGGTATCGGCAAGAAAATTTACCAAGAGGGACTTAAATTAGGTGCGATACTTCGTCCTATGTGGAATTGCATTTATTTTATCACTCCATACATCATAACCGAAAAGGAAATCGAAAAATTAACAGATATTGCATATAAAGCGCTAAATAAAGTCCTGCCAAACGAGGAATAAAAATGGAATATTTTATAACGGGAATTGATACTGATATTGGAAAAACATTTGTCACAAAAGGTTTAGCCTTGGCTCAAAAAGCGTTAGGGAAAAAAGTCGGAGTATATAAACCCTTGCAATCAGGTGCAATAAAATACGGGGATAAATTTTTAGCTCCAGATTTAGAAGCTGTTAAAGCATTATCAAAAAGCATTAATACGCAATGCTCGTATCTTTTAGAGGGCGAGGTTTCACCCGCACTTGCTGCAAGGCTCGCTGGAATTAAAATTGATATTAATAAAATAAAATCGGATTTTAAAGACTTTTCTCTTTTAAACGATATTACTTTTGTTGAAGGCGCAGGCGGAATATTAGCACCTGCAACAGATGAAATGCTATGTGCAGACTTAATCAAGGCTTTAAATATTCCTATAATTATTGTAACAGTTCCATTTTTAGGCAGATTAAACCATACATTATTAACAATCCATTATGCAAAAACCAATGGTATTAATATTAAAGGGATTATTATTAACAAACTTCCCAATAATTCCGAGGATTTAGCTACCATTAACTTTATTAAAGAACTTAAAATGTATACTGATACAGATATTTTAGGCTGTATTAAGGAGATTAAAAATCCCAATAAAGAAAGCATTATTGAGAGTTTTAAAAACATTTTATAGCGGATTTCTTGTAATTACCCCGTTTTTACGAGGATAAATATTTTCAGTTTCTTTTAATTTTTTAAAAACAAGCAGAACTCTTTTTAGATTTTCTTCAATTGGTAGGTTATATTCTATTTTATCTACAAGTTTGGTATTTAATATTTTGAGTGCATTTTGAGCATTATTTAATTCTTCAGGCGCTTTTAAAGATTTATATGCTATAAAATATCCGCCTGTTTTCACAAATGGTATTGCGTATTCAAGTATTATTCGAAGTTCTGCCAAAGCTCTTGAGGTAACAATATCAAAGGTATTTTTAAATGTAAAAGGTAAATCTTCAACTCTTGAAGGTATTACAGTTATATTTTTCAGATTTAATTCACGTGAAATATTGCTTATGCAATTTATTTTCTTTTTTACTGAGTCTACTGCCGTAACATTAATATTAGGGAAACAAACAGCTATAGGCAAAGCTGGAAACCCGCCTCCTGTTCCTATATCTAAAATGGATTTAACTGTTTTATCATTTATAAATAAATTGATTGCCAAAGAATCATAAATATGTTTTTCAAAAAGATAATCAATTTCTTTTTTGCTGACAAGATTTATTTTTTCGCTGCAGTCTTTAAATAGATTTATATATTTTCCCAGAGTTTTTATATCTTTGTCGGAAAGTTTTATATTAAGTCTTTCAAGTTCCTTGTACATTAATTTTTCTTCTTTATTTCATCAATTAAATTTTTAAAATCAAATTCGCCTATTGCTGATTTTATTTGGCTTATTTTTTTATTTAATTTAGGCTTAATATCATCATCTAAATATGCGGGGACTAAAGTCATAGCAATTATATAAGACTTAAGCGCCTGTTTATAATTTTCTTTTTCAAAATTGTAATCACCAATTTCACTATAAGTTGAAATTGTATAAGTTATATCATCACACTTTTTGGCATAGGATAGAGCGTTAAGCAAATATTCATGTGTTTTTTCATTATTTTCCTCAGCATATATTCTTGCAAGTTTTATATAAGAATAATATAATCCCTCGTTGTTATCCAGCTCTTTATCAGCGTTTATAGAGAGTTCATAATACATTTTTGAAGCGCTTATATTGTTTTTCTCATAAGATATTCCTGCTAAATTTGAATAAGCTGATGCCAGATATATATTTTCTTTCGGATTATTTGAGGTTTGTATACATCTTAAATAATACCTGACGGCAAAATCAACATTATTAGTATCATCCAGCACTAAACCAAATTTAAAATAGCATTCGCTTAAGAGGTTTGTATTTGAAATCTTTTCAGCTTCGCTTAATGCCAGTTGACTGTACGTTAAGGCTTGATGTATATTCCCGTCATTATTTTCAATTTCAGCGAGATTAAGATATACTCTTATTAATTTTTCTTTTTCTATACCAACAGGAGAATTAATTATTCTTTTATATACATCCTTCGCCTGCTCAAACTTAAAGGCTTCTGTATACATTTTCGCCATTTTATCCAAAGCATTATAAGCATTTTCTGGTGACTGATTTATGTATATTTTATAAGCATTTTCATACATTTTAACTGCTTCATCTATGTTTTGTATCTTTTTATAACACTGGGCAAGCTTCTCATATATAAAAGGTTCTAATTTAGTATAATTCTCATCATTTCTATACGTTAATGCCTGTTTATAGTACAATATAGCATTTGTATAGTTATAAACTGTTTCATACTTCTGCGCTATTTTTATATAATCTTCTAAAGTATTTGGTATTTCCTCTTTTACATCAGACGTTATAACGGTTTCAGAATTTTCCTTGTGCTTAGTCTGAGAAATTTCAAGCATACTTTGGCTTATAATATCTTCCTTGTTAATTGAATTTATAAGCCTATATTCTTCATTTGTAAGCCCGCTTTTTTTAATATTTTTTCTTTTCAATCTTCTCAAATAATTTTCTTTAGTCTGTTTTTCAGCACTTTCGTCATATCCGCTAGATATTGAATAGCTTACATAGTTAATATCACTTTGACTATTTTTAGTCTTTTTACTGCTTTCAAGTTTATCAGTAAATTTTTTTATACGCTCCTTGTTATAACTTATTTCCTCTCTCATTGTCTGCCTTGATAAGAATAATCCGCGTTCAAAGGGTTTTAAGGGTAATTCCGCATCATATAATTTTATTAAATATTCGCAGGCTTTTATTTTAGATAACTCGTTCACTGTATTTAAATACTGGCTTTTTATATAGTCTTTTATAAAATATTTGCCGTTATTTTGGGATACTATTTGTTTTTGAGTTAAAAATTCCAATTCCTCAAGAGTTGCTATATCGTGCATAATAATATAATCTATACTTACTCTGTGCCTAATTAAAGCAAGAAATAATAATGGTTTTACAAATTTTACCGACGAGCTGTCAAGTAATTTACTTATTATAAATTCCGTAAAGTTTTTACCTGATTTTTTATATTCATTCATAAACAATACTGTGTTTAAATCGTATAATTTCATTATAAATACTGATTTCGCCAAAAGAACATAATATCCGCGGGTTTGTTTATATATTTCGCTAATTTCATAGCTATTGCCAGATATATCATTTGATTTTATAAATTGCTCTGCCTCATCCTCTGTTAAGGATTTTAACGTGTATTCGTTTACTCCAGTTGAATTTATTAATTCGTAGCTCTTAAATGTTCGTGAAGTTATTATTATTTTTATTTTTTCAAAATGACTTAAATAATTAATGAAATTTAATATGTCTTTTCTTTTTTCTGCACTCTGCATATTTATTTCAAATCCGTCAAAAATAAAGAGCATTGCACTATTACAATATTTTATATAGGCATTTATTTTGTCAGAAAAAATATTTGTATTAACTTTAGGCAGAATAACCTTTTTTTCGTTTTGGTAATTTGAAAAATCCCTAAACATAGAAAGAAATATATCATCAAGATTTACAGATTCTTCATAAGCATTATTAAAAATTAAAACATTTTCATCAATAAAATCTTCAACTAAATCAACGCAGGCAGTTTTTCCTGAACCCATAAAACCGTTAAGCACAAAGATATTATCGCTTCCATTTAAAAACTTTATAAGTTCACTTACCGCCTCAATATTATGTTTTAAAATAAAAGAATTATCTCTATCCGTTATCAACATTTCAATTGCGGATATATCAACCTGAACTCCGTTTATTAAAGAATATATGTTTTCTTTTAAAAAATTGTAAGTCATATTTTAATAATTATACTACAATTTTTTATACTCAAATCTATTAAAAAGTGTATTTGCAAATATAATAATTTATTTATATAATTTATGCAGCAGGTATTTATGATAAAAACAAACGATAAAATATATGTCACATCGCCATTATTGCCGAATATAAATGATGTAAATAGCTTAATTGAAGATATTTGGCAATCAAAGTGGCTTACAAATATGGGAAAATATCATAATTTACTTGAAAGCAAATTAAAAGAAGTATTAAAAGTTAAAAATGTATCACTATTTAATAACGGAACAATTGCGCTTTTAGTTGCAATTAAAGCTCTTAATCTGCCTGAGGGGAGCGAGGTTATAACAACTCCATTTACATTTGCAGCCACTCCTCATAGTATAATTTGGAACAAATTAAAACCTGTTTTTTGTGACATAGAACCTGATACAATGACTATTGATGCCAATAAAATAGAAGAATTAATTACTCCACAAACATCTGCTATTATAGGTGTTCATGTATATGGGTTCCCTTGTGATGTTGAAAAAATAGACAAAATAGCAAAAAAATACAATCTTAAAGTAATATATGATGCGGCACATGCATTTTCTACAGAAATTAACGGCAGAGGAATAGGCACTTTTGGTGATATTACTATGTTTTCTTTCCACGCTACAAAACTATTTAATACAATTGAGGGCGGTTGTCTTACTTATAACGATGATAGTTTGGTAAGAAAAATATACAATCTAAGAAATTTTGGCATTCAAAGCGAAGAATTAGTTGAAGATGTTGGTATCAACGGAAAAATGAATGAGCTGCAAGCTGGCATAGGATTATTAAACTTAAATTTATTTAGAGAAGAACAAGAAAAAAGAAAAAAAATTAAATATCTTTATGACTGCGGATTAAAAACCCTTACGGGGGGGGGGAATAAGGCTTCCCAGGTTGCCTGAAAGCACTACTAACTCTTTTCAATATTATCCGATAGTTATTGAAGACAGCTACCCGCTTACAAGAGATGAAATTTATAATAAGTTTGAAAAGATAAATATTTTTACAAGAAAATATTTTTATCCTGCCTGCTGTGATTATGAATGCTATAAAAATAATAAATCTATTATCCGCACAAATTTAAATGTTGTTAACGATATAAAAAACAAAGTTCTTTGTCTCCCATTTTACGGCAGTTTAAACCTTGATGTAGTTAATTTAATATGCAATAAATTCAATACTTTTTTTAAGGAGTAATTATGAAGCTGAACTTAAAAAATATTATTGAATTAATATCATTTAAAAAGCAAAGAGAATATAAAAAAATTTGTCAAAATAACTCAATAAATATTGAGAATAAATCACCAAAAATTACCCTTGACATAAAAGGCAGAAACAATCAAATATACATTGATAAATCGGTGAACAAAGATGCAAAAATCATAATACGTATATATGGAGATAACAATAAAGTAATTATAAATAAAGAAGTAAATATAAGCCAATTCCTTAAAATAGTACTTGGGCAAGAACACAAGAATTTTGGAAAATGCAATAATACCAGTTTTTCAATCGGAGAAAACAGCAGTATTGAAAGTATGACATATATAACTTTTAACAGTAACTCATACTGCGAAATAGGCAAAGATTGCATGATTTCATATAACGTAACTTTTTATAATACTGATGCCCACCCTATTTTTGATAATCAAACAGGAAAGATTATAAATAAAGTTAAGGGAATAAAAATCGGAAATCATTGCTGGCTTGGTGCAAATTCAACAGTATTAAAAAACTCTGTGATGAAAGATAATTCAATACTTGGATACAATGCGGTTTTAACTTCATCATCAGCAAAAGATATTACAAAAACTCGCGGGGGGGGGGATTTATGCTGGAAATCCTGCCCAACTTGTTAAACACGATATTAACTGGGATAAAAATGGAGCAATATGCGGTTTTATAGATAATGAAATTGAGGGAAATCTTTTATGAACAGCTTTTACAGTAATGAAGAATTAAAACAGTTAGGATTAAAATCTTTTGGAAAAAATGTTTTAATTTCTAAAAAATGCTCAATATACGGAGCAGATAAAATATCTATAGGGAATAATGTTAGAATAGATGATTTTTGTATATTA
>CANQRT010000072.1 GCA_947626325.1 Candidatus Gastranaerophilales bacterium
CTATAAGTATTTTTTTATCATATTTAGTTAAATCAATTGGGGTTATATTTAAATTTCGATAATCAAAATATGTTATAACATCATAATTAGTACAGTTTAAATGAGATACAATTTTCTCATCCATACCCCAGCCGTTAAAGAATACAATTAAATTTTTATTTCCGTTTTTATTTAACCAATGACAGTCCATTTTTTGCCTCTAATATACTATCTGCTAACTTTTTAAACTCATCTGCTTGGATATCTGCAGTTAATGATATTCTTAACCTTGATGTATTTTCAGGAACTGTTGGCGGTCTTACAGGTAATACGTAATAACCTTGAGCTTGCATTTGTTCGGCTATTTTTATACAGTCATCATTTGCACCAATTATTACAGGAATTATCTGTGATTTTCCTTCATCTTTTATATATTCATGAGCCGCTTTTATTAATTTATTAAGCTTTTCAGATTGCTCTTTTACCTTTGCAAATTTTTCTTCAAGCAAGAAATTTGTCCACATTACATTTACACTTGGAAGTGCAGTGGAAAATATAAAAGAATTTGCTTTGTTTATTAAATAATCGGTAATTACCTTATCAGCTATGCAAAAAGCCCCCATTGAGGCAAATGATTTTCCCAGTGTTGCAGTTATTATATCAACCTCGCTTAACAGTTTTTCCTGCTCTATTATTCCCGTTAAATTATCTCCGAATATTCCATATGCGTGCGCCTCATCTATCATTAAATAGCAGTCATATTCGTTTTTTAACCGCACAAGTTCTTTTATATTACCTATATCACCGTCCATACTAAATACGGACTCTGAAATTATAATTGCTTTTTTATAGTCTTTTCTGTACTTTTTAAGCATTTCTTCAAGATGTGTATAATCTAAATGACGATATCTATAAAATTTACTCCCGCCAAGCCTCATTCCGTCTATTATACTTGCATGATTTAACTTATCAGAAAAGATTACGTCATCTCGATTTACTAGTGAAGATACAACGCCTAAATTACATTGATATCCTGTGTTAAATAATAAACTGGAATTTTTTTTAAACATTCTCGCTAAATTTTCTTCCAACCTTTTATAGCACCTTGATGTACCTGTAAGTAAACGAGATGAGGTTGATGAAAATATAAATTCCTTTTCGCTTTTATACTTTTGAGTAAACTCTAATATCAATTCCTTATCTGTACTGAGGTTTAAATAATCATTAGAGGATAAATTCAGCATCAAACCTTGTGCAGTTTTGATATACTTACCCTCTTTAGCTTCAATATCACTTACATGCCTGAAATTATCTTTTTCTTTCAGTTTATTAATTTCGTTTTCATAAAAATTCATAACTATAGTATATTCCAAACGAAAGTTTATTTATACATTTATTATTTTTATACCATTATCAGAGTTTGAGAGCATATTTACAATTTCATCATGGCAGGTAAACAAAAAGACTTGATTTGTTTTAGATATTTCTTTCAAACAATTTAAAGCATTTTTTGTCCTTTTCTCGTCAAAATTTACAAAAGCGTCATCTATTATAATGGGTAAATCCGCTCTGCCGTTAGGTTCTAACGTAATTTTATCTTTTGAATAATTAGAAGCATAAGCAAGTCTTAAGGCAAGATATAACTGTTCGCGCATACCTCTTGACAGAGTTTCCCATTTTTTTATTTTTACACCGTCTGCGCTTTCTATTTCCTGCATTTCAAGATTAATTTTTGTATATTTCCCGCCAGTTAATTCAGTTAAATATTTTTGAGCGTTCATTAAATCAGGCTGTATTTTATCATAATCCGCTTTAGCCTCATTTATTAATGCTAAAGCCATTTTATTTATCATTAAATTTTTTATTATTTTTTCGTATTTTTCCAAAAGTATTCTATTTTCAACTTTTAAACCGCTAATTTCTTCAACTTCCTCTAATTTAAGCTTTTTTGCTGCTGCTTCATTTTTTTCTTTTTCTTTCTCACTTCTTTGCAAACTTAAATTTTCTATTTCATTTTTTATATCTGCCATTGGAGTTGAGAATGTATATTCTGTTTCAAACTCATTTTTTAATTTTAATAAATTTGATATTTCTTCATCCTGTTTTTTTATTGTATGTTCTTTTAAATTTAATTCATTTTTTAATTCGTTATTTTTCTCTGAGATTTCTTTTAAATTTTCAACTATTTCATTAATATCTGTTGAGACGGTTAAATTAATATTGTTTTCCAATATAAATGACTGAAGTCTTTCAGCTATTGCTGAATTTAATTTTTGAGCTTCATCCACTTCATTTTTTATATCATTTCTTACACTCAAACCGCTTTTAACAGATTGAAGAAGCTGTGTTATTTCAATACAGTCCTTTGCGCTTATCTCCTCACTTATAATATTTGTATCAATTATATTTTTCTTTTCATTATCAAGTTCGGTTATTTGCTGTTTTAATTCATTTATTTTATTTTCCGCACAATTATATCTTTCTTGTAAATATTGAATATCGTTTTTTATTTTATTTATTCTTTCTGTTTTTCTGATTAAATCTTGGCTTACAGCTTCTAATTTTGAGGGCAGAAATATTTTATCTGTCTTTTCAATTTCAGGATTTAAAATTAATACTTTTAATTTTAATTCTTCTAAAATTTCATCCGATTTTTTTTCTAAAGCTTTAATTTCATCTGATTTGTGCAGATTTTTATAAAGCCCTGCATTAATGAAACCGATTAACCCTACAACAAAAATTATCGCACCGATTGTTACAATATTAAAATTCTTTTGTAATGTACCTAAGGCTATTGCTGTTATTATTGACAATAGCACAATTACTATAAACATAATTATGTTGTTTTTATTTGACGCTTTTTTTTCTGCACTTTTACTTATTTCATTTATTTTAGATGTTATAAAATAGTATTGTTTCAGCCCGTCTTGCAGTTCGATTGATATTTTATTTAATTCATCAGAATTGATTTTTTCGGCATTAATAATATTTTCCGCTTCCTTTTTCAATCTGATGATATCATTTTGAACATCCTCTTTTTGAGTTTGTTTGGAGTTAATTTGTGATTTTATTTCATTTATATTTTCTGCAGTATTTTTTAATTGATTAATTTTATTAACGTCAATATTAAAATCTTCTAATTGTTTATCCTCTGCGCTAATACCGTATTTAATTTTTAAGTTTTCTCTATCTGTATTTATTGTATTTATTATTTTTTCAAGCTTTTCATTGTTCTTATTTATTAAATCATTATTAGAATTGCAGACTACGCTCTGTTGAATAATTTGCATAAAGTCTTTTTGATTTTCATACAATTTAGAATTGTATTGAGTTAATATTTTTTCTTTTTCGTCAATTTCTAATTTTTTTTGATGTTCAATTTCATTGATTTTCAATAATAAATTAAAATATTCACTTTTTTTATCAAGAATTAACAGTTCCTCATCTATTTTTTTTATTTTCCCTACAGCTTGATTATATTCTTGTTCGGTTTCTGAAAGTTCTTTTATTTTTTTATCATTTTCATTTATTTTATCGATTACATTTTTAACATCTTTTCTAATGTTATTTTCCTTAGATATAACATTATCTATCTCAAACTCAATTTTTTCAGCGTAAGAACTTAATTTATCTGCACAAGGGTCTTTTAATAGGTCAATCAAGACTGATGTTTCTTTATTTTGTATTTTCATCAAATCATCTAAAGTAATAAAAAATCCTTGTTCAAAATACTTTTGATTAATATTTAAAGAAATTATATCGTAACTGCAGTCATTTCCGCCATTATCAAAAATCAAACATCTTTTTTCTACTGCCTTAGAAGCATTAATATCCGCTCTATAGCTTTTATCATTAACAGAAAAAAATATTTTACCTGCACCTGCCCCTTTAATCCTGAAAAATCCGTCTTTTATAAATTGCATTAATGAAGTTTTTCCAGCCTCATTACAGCCTTTAACGATATTAAATCCGCAGTCAAAATCATACTTAACATCAGTTTGGATGTCTTTTTCACTTTTTTCAATTAATATGCTGTTTATTATAAATTTCCCCATACTAATTTTCTTTATACTCACTTTCGTATATAGAATTTGCAATATTTAAACACTTTTGCACTGCTGAGTTTGTTATTTCTTTGCTTAATAATTCCTGCGCACTATCGCTAAAATCACATTTTTTAAGCATTTTTTCAAGTTCTTTTGCGACTTTAGCATATATTTCTTCTGTTTTATTTGGATTTTTAACGGTGTTATATATTTTACCTGATATTCCTTCATCAGCGCACAACATTTCTTCGTCGTACTTAATATTGGTTTTATTGGTTATCTCTGATATTATGACCCTATTATTTGTATCTGATTTAATTTTTTCCGTTATTTTTTCATAAAATTCTTCATTAAGCTCGCTTGAAAAAGTTATTAAGCCTGTTAAAACAACCTTAATTAAATAAAGTTCGCACTCTTGAGCTTCTTTATCTGTTTTTTCCGCAATAATATCTGCACATTGAGTTATATCTTTAGCCTGAGTTACATCAATTTCTATATTATCGTACCTTATTACATCTAAAGGTATAAATTGATTTTCTATAATACTTCCTTTATCAACCTTAATGTATTTTATGCCATGAGCGCCTGTTTCTTTTGAGTTTCTGCCTTGCAAAGTTCCGCTGTACGCTATATTTTTTTGAGTTTTATCAGGAATATGAATATGTCCTAAAGCAAAATAGTCATAATTTAATTCATTTAATTCTCCGTATTTGCAAGTCCCATAAGGACTATCACTATTTCCATCCATATCACAATGAATTAATCCAATATTAAATATCCCCTTTTGAGCGGGAGTTAAATATTTTGCAGGATTATCATAAAATGTTTCTTTTTCATAACTTATTGCATGTAATAAAGCTAAATCATTTCCATTTTTATCTTTTATAACTAATTCAGCATTGTTTTTAGTATTTAAACCTATAATTTTTACAATTGAATTTTCATCAAAATTAAAAGTATTTTTATTGTATGAGCTTAGGCAATCATGGTTTCCGCATATTAAGAACACCTTTATTCCTGCATTTTCAAGCTGTTGAAGTCCGTTTTTAAGAATAATTTTTGAAGCAAAATCCTGCTCTGCATCATCAAAAGTATCACCTGCAATAAGAACAAAATCCACACTTTCACTAATCGCAAATTTAATTAAATTATTAAAAGCCTTTTCAACCGCAGATTTATATATTTTTTTTATATCTTCATCCTCTAAATAGAGCGATAAACCTGAAAAAGCCCTGCCTAAATGTATATCTGAAGCATGAATAAACGAAAAACCCAAACTCCCCTCCTTTTCTTTATTTTATTATAAATTTTCTTTCTTTTCAAATTTAACCTTTTATTTTAATTGTCCTTTAATTTGTATCCTTTATTATGGCGCTTTTCTTTTTTCAATATTAAGATATTAAAGAAATTACGGGAGGGAATATAATGAATAAATTATTTATGTTAGGAGCTATGGTTGGAATTGGTATTGGCATAGCTAAATTAATGAAGAAAAACAAAAAACAAGAAGCTGTAAGCGAAGCTCAAAGCCAAGCATAATAAAAAGAAAGCAAAAGTTAATAACTTTTGCTTTCTTTTTTATAAATTTTTAATCGTTTTTCCAATCTTTAATTTGCTGTAATTTAACTTTATATTTAGCCTCTAATCCTTGTTCAGTAGGCTTATAATACTCACGCCCTGCTAAGCTGTCAGGCAGACACTGCATATTTGTTAATTTTTCTTCCGTATCATGAGCATACTGATAGCCTTTGCCGTAGTTAAGTTCTTTCATTAATTTAGTAGGAGCATTTCTTATAACCAAGGGAACAGGCTCAGCTATT
Source organism: Candidatus Gastranaerophilales bacterium (assembly GCA_947626325.1). GTDB lineage: Bacteria > Cyanobacteriota > Vampirovibrionia > Gastranaerophilales > Gastranaerophilaceae > Avigastranaerophilus. The sequence goes on from CANQRT010000072.1 coordinate 5,846, forward strand.
TGTTTTATAGCATCTGTTTTTGCCGTAATATAGGCAACATCCATTGAATTTGATTTCGGCGCCATAGACATATAAATTACTGCCTGAGTTAAATGCACACTGCACTCTGGCATTCCTATAAAATGGCAAGCTTGATATGCTGCAACAGCAACAGATAAAGCATGCGGATCTGCAAGTCCTACATCTTCACTCGCAAATCTTGTTACGCGCCTTGCTATATATAGAGGGTCTTCTCCCGCTTCAAGCATTCTTGCAAGCCAATATACAGCAGCATCTGGATCGGAATTTCTCATTGATTTATGAAGCGCAGAGATTATATTATAATGCTCCTCGCCGTTTTTATCATATATTAATGATTTCTTTGAAATACACTGCTCTAAAACTTCCTTTGTTACTGTTATTTCTTCTTTATCATTAACATCACTGTTTAATATAACCATTTCAAGAGTAGATAACGCATTTCTGGCATCACCGTTTGCAAATCTTGCAATTATTAAAAGAGTTTCTGGTTCAATATTTACTTTCTGTCCGCCAAAACCTCTTTCATCCTTAATAGCTCTATTTAAAAGATTAACAATATCATCCTCGTTTAAAGGCTGAAGAACAAATACTTTACACCTTGATAATAAAGCGCTGTTAACCTCAAATGAGGGGTTTTCTGTTGTTGCGCCGATTAAAATAATACTTCCTTTTTCAACAAAGGGCAGAAAAGCGTCTTGCTGAGCCTTGTTAAAGCGATGAATTTCATCCACAAAAACAATTGTTTTTCCTCCGAGAGTTCTATTTTCTTCTGCCTTCTGCATTACAGCTTTAATTTCTTTTATACCGCTTGTTACTGCCGAAAAATCTATAAATACGGAATGAGTTTTTTTCGCAATTATGCTTGCAAGAGTTGTTTTGCCTACTCCTGGCGGGCCCCAAAATATCATTGATGAAATATTATCGTTCTCAATTAAGCGCCTAAGCACTTTTCCCTCACCTATTAAATGAGTTTGCCCTGCAAATTCATCCAAGGAGTCAGGACGCAACCTTGAAGCTAAAGGCTGATTTTTTATATTTTCAAATAATGTTTTCTGCGCCATATTATTTTCCAATAATCATTATATATTATTTTTTTAATTTTTAACAAATAAAGCCCTAAAAGAATTTAAAATACATAGTATCATAACACCGACATCAGCAAAAACAGCAAGCCACATGTTGGCAATACCTATTGCACCTAAAATCAGACAGACAAATTTCACTCCAAGTGCAAAACATATATTTTCTTTTACTATTTTTAAACAATTCTTTGAAATTTTTATTGCTTTAGGTATTTTTAAGGGATTATCATCCATTAAAACAACATCTGCAGCCTCAATTGCAGCGTCGGAGCCTATTGCCCCCATTGCAATTCCTATATCAGCTCTTGTTAAAACAGGCGCATCATTTATCCCATCCCCGACAAATGCTAAAAGATTTTTACCGTCAATTAGTTCTTCAACTTTTTTTAACTTTTCATTCGGTAAAAGTTCAGAATAAAATTTATCTATTTTAAGTTTTTCGGCAACGGCTTGAGCAGATTTTTGTAAATCTCCCGTTAACATTATAATATTTTTAAT
>CANQRT010000073.1 GCA_947626325.1 Candidatus Gastranaerophilales bacterium
TATGTTTTGGATGGCAGCTGGTGCTGTTTTTGCAATGGCGCTTAAATTTTGTGAAGTCACATTGGCTTTAAAATATAGAAATGTTAATGAGGACGGTACAATATCGGGCGGGCCTATGTTCTATATGGAAAAAGGGTTTGCTCAAAAAAATATGCCGAAATTGGGAAAATTTTTGGCTTATCTGTTTACTATTGCCTGCATACCTGCAACTTTTGGGGGCGGATGTATGCTTCAAACAAATCAGGCAGCACAGCAGTTTATTGTTATAACAGGAGGCGAAAACAGTTTTTTTGCTCAACACAGCTGGATATTTGGTTTATTTATTGCAATAATGGTTGCACTTGTTATAGTAGGCGGGATTAAAAGCATAGCTAATGTTACTTCTAAAATAGTTCCTGTGATGTGTTTAATATATATGTTCGCCTGCGTTACAATAATTATTCTGCATTTTAATCAAATACCGCATGCAATATATACGATTGTGCATGAGGCGTTTTTTCCAAAAGCAGTAGCAGGCGGAGTAATTGGTTCAATTATTATAGGTTTAAGACGGTCAATACAGTCAAATGAGGCGGGGATTGGTTCTTCCCCCATTGCTTATGCTGCTGTTAAAACTAATGAGCCTGTTTCACAAGGTTTTGTTTCAATGCTTGAGCCATTTTTCGATACCGTTATTGTTTGCTCTATGACTGCATTTGTTATTATTTTAACAGGCGAATATTTAAACTACACCGACGGAATTACTGGGGTTCAATTAACTTCTTCCGCTTTTGAAAGTGTTATATCATTTTTCCCATATATTCTTGCAGTTGTTATAATTTTATTTGCCTTTTCAACTATTGTTTCTTGGGCTTATTACGGTCAAAAAGCTTGGTGCTTTTTATCGGGTGAAGGATGTAAAAGAGTTATATTGTACCAAATTGTTTTTTGTTTATTCATCGTAATTGGTTCTTGTATGAATGTTCAGAGTGTTATAGACTTTACAGATGCAACTTATCTTGTTATGGCAGCACCTAACCTTATTACAATATTTGTTTTGTTAAAAGACGTAAAATCAGAATTAATCTCCTATTGCAAACGATATAATTTAATTTTTAAATTAAACAAAGCATGGTTTAAAGATGAATAGTGAACTTAAAAGAACATTAAATTTAAAAGATTCAATATCAGTTGTAGTCGGTTCAATGGTTGGCTGCGGGATATTTATAGTGTCTGCCGATATAGCTAGGCAAGTGAATAATGCTTGGTTTCTGCTTCTTGTATGGATTATAGCAGGGCTATTTTCACTATCTGGTGCTATTGCATACGCTGAACCTGTTTTAAATATTAAAGAGGACGGCGGGCAGTATATGTTCTTGAAAAAAATGTTTAACGATTTAACCGCTTTTTTGTATGGCTGGTCGCTTTTGCTTGTAATTCAAACAGCAACTATAGCAGCCGTATGTATTGCCGTTGGTAAATTTTTGGGAGTCATTTTTCCTCAAATAAGTTCATCTATTTATTTAGTTAATTTTCATTATTGTCATATATCAACTCAACAGCTTTGCGCTTTGTTAATCTGTGTTTTATTGACTTTTATAAACTCAAAAGGTGTTAAATACGGCGTTTTAACTCAAAATATCTTCACTGTTACCAAAGTATTGTCTATTGTAGGAATTATTGTTTTCGGCTTATTTTTAGGCTGTAATTATGATATTATAAGCTCGAATTTTGTTAATGCAATTCATCTTAGCGATTTAAACTTTTCTAATCTGGAAGTAATATCTGCCGCAACGGTAGGAGCTATATTCGCTATGGTTACATGGAATAACATTACATTCATATCTGCTGAGGTTAAAAATCCAGAAAAAAATATACCTCAAGCTCTTTTTTGGGGCGTGATAATTGTAATGGCATTATATTTATTTATAAATGTGTTATATGTATTTTCAATTCCCATAGAGCAAATAAAGACTGCGCCTGAGGATATAGTTCCCGTAGTATTAATGAAAAATATAACAGGTGCGATTGGTGAAATAATAACTGCGATAATAATTCTTATTTCAGCCTGCGGGAGCGCAAACGGGCTTATAATGACAGGCGCAAGAGTTTATTATCAAATGGCAAAGGATAATTTACTGTTTAATAGTTTAGGGAAAATTAACGAGAAAACAAACGTTCCAGCAAATTCATTAATTCTTCAATGTATTTGGGCAGGTGTTTTTATACTGTTTTGCGGAAATTACAGCGAATTGTTAGATTATGTTATATATGCAGCGCTTATCTTCTACGTGTTAACTGCAATTGGAATTTTTGTTTATAGATTAAAAAATAAAGAAACAATAAAAAACAAAGTAAACTCATTATTTGCTATTTTCTTTATTGTTACAGGAAGTTTTATAATTTATTCAATAACAATTCATAAATTTGCAAATTCTATGAAAACTCTTTTAATAATTGCAACAGGTATTCCTATATATATAGTGTGGAAGAAGTATAAATTGCAAAAAACTTGTGCAAAATAGATTAAAAATGTTATCATGTTTTCATAAAAAATATAAACGAGGTTAGTATGATAATTGATGACTTGTTAAAGGAAGTAGTAGGTTATAAAGCAAGCGACTTGCATTTATCGGCAGGGTTACCGCCTGTAGTCAGGGTGGACGGTAATTTAATGAGAACTAAATATGAACCGTTAACACCGCAAGGAGTTGAAAATTTGCTGTTTCCAATGCTCAATAATGAACAGCGCAGAGTATTAGAACAGAATTGGGAACTTGATATGTCTTATGGTATAGAAGGTATAGGACGTTTCAGGGTAAATATATATAAAAATAAAGGAACATACGCAGCTGCATTCAGAACAATTACAAGCGTAATTCCGTCATTTGAAACCTTGGGGTTATCAGAAATAGTAAGAAAAATAACAGAGCGCCCGAGAGGTTTAATTCTGGTAACAGGGCCGACAGGTTCTGGTAAATCAACTACTCTTGCTTCAATGATTGATTATATAAATGACACAAGAAGCGAGCATATATTAACAATAGAAGATCCTATTGAGTTTGTGCATAAGTCGAAAAAAAGCGTAGTTCATCAAAGAGAACTTGGTCAAGATACACGTTCGTTTGCAAATGCACTTAAATCAGCATTAAGAGAAGACCCTGATATTATACTTGTAGGCGAGATGAGAGATATAGAAACAATATCATTAGCACTTACAGCTGCTGAAACAGGACACTTGGTTTTCGGAACACTGCATACATCTTCTGCCAGCCAGACTGTAGACCGTATAATAGATGTATTTCCAGAAGGTCAGCAGCAGCAAATAAGAGTTCAGCTAGGCGGATGTTTAGAAGGCGTTTTTGCTCAAACACTTCTGCCAAGACGCTGTCCTGACGGTACGAAAAAAGGCAGAATAATGGCTCAGGAAATTCTCATAAAAAATAATGCTGTATCTAATATGATACGTGAAGGAAAATCTGCACAAATATATTCTGCAATTCAAACAGGGGCAGGCATGGGTATGCAAACGCTTGAAGCTGCACTTGCAGAACTTTATAAAAAAGGACTTATTACTGCAGAAGATGCTCTTGCTAAATCTCAAAGAACTGATGAATTAAGAAGATTAGCAGGTATCGCTGACATGGCTGCGCAAGACATAGATAAAGAAAAAAGTTACGTTTTTAAAAGTCAAAAATAATAAAATTAATTTATTACGTAAAATATAAATGTAACTATTAAATCTGTCAAAAGCAGGAAAACAGTTGCTTTAATGGCGGCTTGGGTTGTAGAAATACCTACTCCTTTAGCTCCGCCTTGTGTTTCATAACCTTGAGTTGCACAAACAAGAGGAATTACTATTCCGAATAAAAATCCTTTAAATATGCTTATATAAATATCTCGGGTATTTAACCACAGCCAAACAGATGACATATAACGGTTTGGGTGAAGTCCTATAGCGAAATAGGAAACAATCATTCCGCCGAGTATCCCGAATAATTCTGCAAGCACAACCACCATTGGGATTGTTATTGCTCCTGCAATAATTCTTGGAGCAAAGTAATAACCGACAGGGTCTACTTTTAAAGTTTTAAGAGCGTCTACTTGAGAGGTTACTTTCATATTAGCTATTTCTGCACATACAGCAGTGCCAGCTCTTGCATTTATAGCAAGAGCTGCAAACCCAGGAGCCAGCTCTCTTATCAATGCTATAGCCAAAAAACCTCCAACATAGCTTTCTGCACCAGTCATTAAAAATTGTTTTGATACCTGCAGTGCTATTACTACTGCGGCAATAAAAACAATGCTAAGTGCTATCGGCAGGGAGTCATAGCTAATCATGGCTGCTCTTGCAAAGACAGAATCACGTTTAACATTACCGCCAAATATGTATTTTATTGTCTGTATTAAATTTTGGATACATAAACCTAAAAAACTTATCATTGTTATAGTTCCTTATACACTCCTCGCAAAAAATGCTGCTACTTCTTTAAGCGGGATATAGTGCGAAATTGGTCTGCCGTGCGGGCAGGTATACGGATTTTTTGTAGTTCTTAATTTTTTAACGATTTCTTCCATTTGCCAAAGTGTCAGTTTTTCGCCTGCTTTTACTGATGCCTTGCATGAGGTTGTAATTAAAATACGCTCCTCTATTGTATCTAAGTCATTATCAGGCGATGTTCTAAGATTTTCCAATAATTCCGATAATATTTCTTTTGGTTTAACCTGCGATAAAACTTGCGGGATTTTTTTAAATATAATTTGATTATCTGATATTTTTTCTATTTGATAACCAAACTTAGCAAGTTGACTTTTTGCATTTTCAAGAATATCAATATCTTGCGGGTCAACATCCAGTACATCCGATATAATTAATAACTGTGAAGCAATTTGTTTTTCATTTTTCAGCTTTTCATAAATATATCTTTCCTGAGCAATGTGCTGGTCAATGATTTCAAGATTATCTTCATTTTCAACTAAGATATAAGTATTATTGTACTGACCTATAACATTAACCTGTTTAAGTTTTGAGGGAATTTCAAAGTTTATTCCCATCTTTTTTTGTTCAGTTGTTTCAATTGGATTTGGGGTGTAATTAGGAAATGTTTCAGAATTTTTTTCAATTTTAAGCGGAAAAACATCAGTAGTTGGAAAATCATTAGCTTCAGTTTTTCCAAAATCAACTTCAGGTCTTTTAATAGGAATAACCTTATCAGGGGTATTATTTTGCGGCTGGGTATTAAATTCAAATTCGGTTTTGATATTTGAAAGTGCCGAGGTTAAAGAACTCCAAACGAAATTAAAAATTTGATTAGGATTTTTGTAACGGATTTCACGCTTTGTTGGATGAGCATTTACATCAATATCGTTAGGGTTTATATCAAGATTAATGACAACAAAAGGATAACGTCCTATAGGGAGCATATTTTTATAGGCATTATCAATAGCTTTTAATAAAATAGGACATTTAACTACTCTATTATTAACAAAGGTATAAATTGATTTTTTGCTTGAGCGAGTATAAGACGGAACAGAGGTATAACCAGATAACTTAAACCCGCCAATGGGGTCTGATTTTTTTACTTCTTTTAATTCATTAATAATTTCGGGATTAAAAATTTGAGAAATGCTTGTTAAAATGTCGGAGTTTTGTGTTGTTGTAATGACGTTAGCAGAGTTATTTTTAAGAATAAAAGCGATGTTAGGATGAGAAAGAGCAAGTGATTGAACAAGCTCTTGAATATAATTAAACTCGGTTTTAGCGTTTTTTAAAAATTTTAATCTTGCAGGCTGATTATAAAACAGGTCATTAACTTCCATAATAGTGCCTTGAGCGCACCCGATTTTAGAGGATTTTATGACAGAGTTTTCCGATACAACTTTTGTTCCGTAATCAAAATCTTTAGTTCTTGTAGTGCAGGTAACTTTAGCAATAGAAATGATACTAGCAAGTGCCTCGCCGCGAAAACCCAGAGTTTGTATATTAAATAAACCGTTTTCATCCGATAATTTACTTGTAGCATGTTTAGTAAACGCAAGCTCTATATCATCGGGGTAAATTCCTGAGCCGTTATCGGCAATTCGAATATTCCTGCACTCGTTAGAAATACTAATTTCAATTTTATCTGCGCCAGCGTCAATAGAGTTTTCAACAAGCTCTTTAACAACGCTTGCAGGACGTTCAATAACCTCACCTGCCGCTATTTGATTTATTAAGTTAACTGATAATTGTTTAATTCTGGACATAATTATATTTTAATACATATAAAAATATAAAATGAATTTTAAGAAAAAATGTTACAAAATAAAATTTTTCAAAATAATAAAATTATTTTAATATCCTGTTGTTTGTATATCTATAAGAAAGAAAATATGCTTCTTGCTTAAATATGTTAACAAATTTTTACAATACGCTGAAACCATGTAATAATAATCATTCAAGCTAAATTTAGAATTTAAGGAAATAATATTTTTATTCGATATATCTTGAAATAATTAGAAAAAGATATATACTAAAAATATAGATTATTAAATATATGTGTAACGACTATTAATAAAGGTTTTTAAAAGATAAATGTTAATAAAACCGTTAATTTGTAATGGATACATAAGTCAAGAAAAGGAGAGATAAAAATGGCCACATGGGATGAGAGTGAACATCCAAGGGATGAAGAAGGAAAATTTACCTATAAAAACGGAGGTGAAGTAAGCAAGAATTCAAATCCGTTGTTATTGGGCGGGGTTGAATATAATAATAAAAAAGAAAATAGAGAAGATATCCTGTATAAAGATACTACATTAAAAGATAAGCTGTCAAATTATAGAAATAAATTGCTGAATTTTTTAGGTGATAACTTAGAAAGAGAAGAAATATTATATTCAAATATATCAGAGTTAGAGAATAAAATAATTCAAATTACAGCAAATAAAATAGATGATTTAAAAGAAAAATTGAATAATATTATAACCCAGTTAAATCATCCTGGAATAATTTATAATAATCAATCTCAAAATATACTAAATGAAGCTCAAAAATGGAATAATGTCCTTGGAGATTTTTCAAGAAATTATAAGGATATGATAGATGCTAATACAATAGGTGGAGATAAGTATTTCCATGCAAAAGCAAATTGTCAGGCAGCTCAACGTGGTTTTGGTGGGGAAATTATTTCTTATGTTTTAAGTACTTATAGAGAGTTGGAAGAAGGAACAAGAAAAGTAGTATTTAGAGGAGAAGACTTGTTTGAACAGCTACATGACGCAAGAGAAGATATTCAAGCTAACAATGAAGGAAGAAATTTAGGAAAATTAAATCCGAATGTTAATTGAAATATTTATTGAAAGATAATCGTCCAAATGGACTAGATGAAAAA